>JAAZFP010000096.1 GCA_012511645.1 Microbacteriaceae bacterium | reverse complement strand
GCGCAAGAAGGTTCGGCACCTCGAGGGTGTCGCTAATCTTGGCGAACGAGAGCCGCTGGTGATTGCGGCCGTTCTTGGGTGAATGGGTGGAAGTTGCGTTGCGCGCAGCAGCCAAGGAAAATACCTCCGTGGGCCCCGTCGGGCCGTATGACCTGGAAAAGCGGTATGCGACTTCGATCCGCCCGCGACAAAAGGGAATCGAGCGTGAGGCCAACCGCAATATGAAGGCACACAGAAATTCGAAGCGCAACTAATAACTGTAATGCATTTGTTACCGCCACGCAAGGTTTGTGGTATGGGAATCTGTGCGTTCGCCGCTCAGTTAGAGCCCGATAAGTTATCCACAGCCCACCGGGCAGTGTCAGTGACGGCCGTTAGGCTGGCAGCATGAGCGATGAGACCATTATCTTCGGCGCAGACTGGTGCGCAGACTGCCGCAGGGCAAAACTCATTTTTGAGCGCACCGGCGCCCCCTACCGGTATGTTGACCTGGTCGAAGATCCGGCGGCAACCCAGGTTGCGCAAGACATCAGCGGGCGCATGAACATTCCCGTCATTCTCTACCCCGACCAGAGCCATCAGGTCGAACCGTCGAATGCTGACATGATCACGAAGATTGAAGAGCTCGGACTCGGTTCGGCAACGCTCAGGCGTGGCGAATGAACCTGCCAGACCCGGTCACGCTCGCCTCTGGGCTTCGCGCAGAAATTGAAGAAGACCGCTGGGTTCCGGGGTCCCTCGTGCTCACCATTGACGGCACGCCTCAGTCTCACGTCAATCTGCGCGACCCATCTGATCTGTTTTTCGAATACATCCGACGCATCGGCCATGCGATCGATCTCTTCCGCGAGCCCGGCGCACCAGTCTCGGCGCTGCACCTCGGCGGCGGGGCGTTCACGCTCCCCCGCTATATTGAGGCCACCAGGCCGGGCAGCCGTCAACAGGTCATCGAACTCGAAAGCGCGCTGGTCGACCTTGTCCGCGAAGCGGCCCCACTGCCCAAGCGAGCGAGCATTCGCGTGCGCCACGGTGATGCCCGCTCGGTGCTTGAGCGTCTCCCCGCAGGCATGCACGGTGCGATGGATCTTGTTGTCGTCGATATTTTTGCCGGCTCCCGCACACCAGCCCACGTCACGAGCGTTGAATTTTATGAGCGCATCGCGCCACTGCTCGCGCCAGGTGGGCTCGTGATCGTCAACACCACCGACGGCGCGGGCCAGGCATTCCCGCGGGGGCAGGCAGCGACGCTCGCGACGCTCTTTCCACAGGTGGTTGCGGTGGGCGAGCCACAGACTCTGAAAGGTCGAAGGTTCGGCAACGTCGTGCTCATCGCCTCATCGGGCGCCACCGACCTTGAGTGGTTGCCGAGGCTGCTCGCAGGTGGCCCCCACCCGGCCCGCATGCTCGTTGATCGCGAGTTCACCGATTGGCTTCGCGATGCCAGCCCGGTCACCGACGACGCTGCGGTGCAGAGCCCAGAACCACCGGCCGAGGTGTTCGGTCGTGGCTGAGCTTGCGCTGGTGACCGCGTGGGCCCAGTCGCTCATTCGCACGCACCTCGACCCGGTCTTCGGTCGCGGTGTCTGGACCTTTGGGTTCGACCACGCAAAACGACGCGCGGGTCTGTGCAACTACGCAAAGAAGCGCATCAGCGTTTCGCGATATCTCGCGGTGAAGCACAGCGAACATGAGGTCTACCAGACGCTGCTGCACGAGGTCGCCCACGCGCTCGCGGGGCACGAGGCCGGTCACGGAGCGCAGTGGAGACGCATCGCTCGCGACCTCGGCTACGTTGGCGGCCGTACTCACAGTGGGGAAATAGCACACGAACACGCGTCTTGGATTGGCGCCTGCCCCGCAGGTCATGAACACGCACGCTTCCGCCGACCGACGCGCGAGACATCCTGCGGCAAGTGCTCGACTCGATTTGATCGAGCCCACCTCATTCGCTGGCAGCGGCGACACGCTGCCTAGTGCGTCACTGACTACCGCTGGGGGCCCAGGCTCTGCGTGCACATGATGTCGTGCAACTTCTCAAACTCGCCCTCGTGGACGGCGGCGTAATAGTGCGGTGCCAGGTGCGCGTGGGCCTCGGACACGATCGTTCCAGAGCCGTAGCCGTGAAACACTCCCCCGGCTTGCCGAATGAGAAACGATCCGGCTGCCACATCCCACGCGTTCGTCTCGAATGAGATCGTGACGTCCAGCCACCCTGCCGCAATCCAGGCGAGTGCGATGCAAGTACTGCCCAATCCCCGAACCTGCGCAAACGTGCGAGTTACCTCAGCGAACTGCTCGAGCGCCAGCTCAGGACGATACATGAGGTCTCGAGCCAGCGGAAAATTCAGTGCGACAGTTGCTTCACTCGCACGGTTCGTCCCGGTTGCACGAATGGCACGCTCGCCATTCGCATCACGCAGAAACGCACCGCGGTCGTCCGCCCAGAAGACCTGTTCATGCACCGGGTCGACGATCACTCCGGCGAACAGCTCACCGTCCTTCGCGACGCCAATACTCACTGCCCACATGGCGATTCCCCTCGCATAATTCGAGGTGCCGTCAATGGGGTCGACGTACCAGGTGAGGTTCCCAGCCCCTGCCTCGCCGAGAACCGTTCCGTTCTCTTCTCCCACGATGGTCGAGCCCGGAAACGAGGCAAGAATCTCGTCACGAATCATGACCTCACAGGCGCGATCGTACTGTGTCACAATGTCGTGCTGGTCCTGCTTGAGGCTCGTGTCGAGCAGCCCAGATCGAAATCCGTGAAGCGCATGCGCCCCAGCTCGCACGGCCGCACGAATCGCAACCTGCGTGACCATTCGGTCGTCAGACATCACCACGTTTCTCTGCACGCTAGTGAGGCTACCGTGCACAGACCAGGGCTGCCTGCATCGGCCATTCACGCCGAATATGCACTCGCCCAGCCAGCACAGACTAAAATTGGTTCTTGGTGTGCCTGCAGCGCAGGCGAACGACAATTCCAGAAAGCTCGGTGCAATGACTGTCAAGGTGGCCCTCGCGGGCATCGGTAACTGCGTAAGTTCACTCGTGCAGGGGGTCGAGTACTACCGCGGCGCCGCAGATGACGACCAGGTTCCCGGCCTCATGCATGTGCGCCTCGGCGGGTACCACGTCTCTGACCTGCAATTTGTGGCAGCGTTTGAGGTTGATGCGGCAAAGGTTGGCACAGACCTCAGCGAGGCCATCTGGGCGGGCCACAACAACACCATCAAGTTCTCAGAGGTGCCGCACCTCGGTCTCGATGTGTTGCGCGGCCCCACGCTCGATGGGCTTGGGGAGTACTACCGCGACGAGGTCGAAGAGTCAGCTGCCGAGCCGGTCGATGTTGCGCAGGTGCTTCGCGATTCGGGCGCCGATGTGCTCGCGTGCTACCTGCCGGTCGGCAGTGAAGAGGCGGTGAAGTTCTACGCGCAGGCCGCGCTCGATGCCGGGGTTGCGTTCGTCAACGCGGTGCCCGTGTTTGTCGCGAGCGACCCTGAGTGGGCCGCAAAGTTCGTCGATGCGGGGCTCCCGATTGTTGGCGACGACATCAAGAGCCAGGTCGGCGCAACCATCACCCACCGCGTGCTCGCGCATCTGATGGAGAGCCGCGGCATCGCGCTCGATCACACCTACCAGCTCAACGTCGGCGGCAATATGGACTTCAAGAACATGCTCGAGCGCAGTCGACTCAAGTCGAAGAAGATCTCGAAGACACAGGCCGTCACTTCAAATATCGAGGTCGATCTTCCCGAGGGCGACGTGCATATCGGCCCGAGCGATCATGTGCCGTGGCTCGAGGATCGCAAGTTCGCATTTGTGCGGCTTGAGGGTCGAGGCTTCGGCGATGTGCCAATGAGCCTCGAGTACAAGCTCGAGGTCTGGGACTCCCCCAACTCGGCGGGAACCATGATCGATGCGATTCGCTCCGCAAAGGTCGCGAAGGATCTCGGCCAAGCCGGCCCCGTCGAAGCGGCCTCAGCCTATTTCATGAAGTCGCCACCGGTGCAGATGCCAGATCACACCGCACGCGAAGCGCTCGAAGCGTTCCTCGCCGAGAAGTAAGCAACCCGGCTAGCAGCCGACCGTCGCAAGCGCCTGCTGCAGGAGGCGCCCCCTGCCTCCCACGAGTTCACTCAGTGTCGAGGCGGCAAGGGCCTCTTCTGGCGCCATCCATGACACCTCGAGCGCGTCCTGTCTCGGAGTGCAGGATCCGGTGACAGGCACAACATAGACGAGCGAGACCGCATGTTGCCGGTCATCAACGAACGAAGAGATGCCGGGCATGGGAAAGAATTCTGCGATTTGTGCTGGGATCGGTGACGCGGGAATCTGTGGAAACGCCATCGGCCCGAGATCATTCTCGAGATGGCGGTAGAGCGCGTCACGAATTGTCTCGCCAAAGCGCACGCGTCCTGCGACGAGCGCGCGCGTCATCATCCCCTCAGGGGTCGATCGCAGTAAGAGCCCCACCTCAGTGACGCTGCCGTAGCCATCAACGCGAACCGGCACGGCCTCGACATACAACACCGGCACACGACCCCGCACAAATGAGAGTTCGTCCGCGCTCAGCCACCCCGGGTTGAGGTTGACCGGCGGCAGGTCTTCGGGGTCGATCGGAAGATCCTCTGGATCAGGCAGGTCAGCCGTGTCAATCGCCATGTCGGTATTCTCGCACGCCTACGCTATTTACCGAGTCGACGCTGTCGCCGCGAGTAATCTCGCAGCGCACGCAGCAAATCGACCTCGCGCAGGTCAGGGTAGAGCGCTTCAACGAAATAGAACTCGCTGTAAGCCGACTGCCAGATCATGAAGTCGCTCAGCCGCTGTTCACCAGACGTGCGAATCACGAGATCTGGGTCCGCCTGACCGCGCGTCCAGAGGTGCTCACCGATCATCTCCGGAGTGAGTCGTTCGGCGAGTGTCTCAATGCCACCACCGGCTGCCTGGTGCTCGGTGATCACGCTGCGCATCGCCGCAGTAATCTCGCTGCGCCCACCGTCGCCGACGGCCAGGTTGACGTGCAGCCCCTCGCGGCCCTGTGAGGCTTCTTCGGCGTGTTCAAGCGCCTCGGTGAGCGCATCGGGCAGCTGCTCGCAGCTGCCCACATGCTTCACCCGCCACCCGTCTACTCCGCAGAGTTGGGTTGCGAGATCACCGATGATCGCAAAGAGCGCCTCAAGCTCTTCGCTGTCGCGCCCCTGCAGGTTGTCGCTCGAGAGCAAGTAGAGGGTCACCACCTGCACCCCGGCCTCTTCGCACCAGCGCAAAAACTCGGGGATCTTCCGGGCCCCCGCTCGGTGCCCGACCGAAGCCTGCTCTTGCAGTCGAAGCTTCGCCCAGCGCCGATTTCCGTCGACAATCACAGCAATATGGTGCGGAACGCGCGCCGGGTCGATCTGCTGTCGCAGTCGCCGCTGGTACAGCTTATAGAGCGGCCCAGGCTGCGGCTCAGTGCGCAGATCGCGTTTGTCGTTCATCATTGCAATGGTATCGGCACTCGATGAACAGCACTCCCCCTACCGCAGGTAGAGCGGGTGCAGAGCCAGCAGCAGCGCGGCGGTCCAGTGACACAAAAACGCGAGCACCGTCAACGAGTGAAAGATTTCATGAAAACCAAAGACCCCGGGGATCGGGTTGGGGCGCTTCAGCCCGTACACGACCGCTCCAACGGTGTAGAGTAGTCCACCCACAATCACGAGCACCATTGCCGCGAAATTTGCCTGCGCAATGTCGACGAGGTACACCACGGCTGCCCAGCCCAATAGCAAATAGAGCGGCACATACAGCCAACGCGGCGCACCAAGCCAAAAGACTCGAAAGCCAATGCCCAGCAGCGCGCCGCCCCAGACCGAAATCAACAGCACGATGCCCTTATCGAGTGGCAGCGCGAGTAGCGCAATGGGAGTGTAGGTGCCAGCAATCAGCAAGAAGATGTTTGCGTGGTCAAGCCGACGAAAGAGCTGCTTCGTCTTCGGTTTCCAGTCGATGCGATGGTAGAGCGCCGAGATGCCAAACAGCACGAGGCTGCTCGCCATGAACACTGCCGATGCTGCCTTCGCGATCCCGCCCTGTGCGAGCACGATGAGCACCACGCCTGCTGCGATGGCTACGGGAAATGTTGCCGCATGAATCCAGCCGCGCCAGGTGGGCTTGACCTCACCGGGACGACTCGCGTGGTGGTCCGCATCGTCGAGCAGCGGGAGTGACAGGGCGTCGGGCTCAGGAAAGCTGCGCGGAGTAGGTTCGGTCATACCTGAAGTGTACGCACCCTACAGTTTTCTCATTGCATATATGTGCAACCCTGCAATAGCGCAGGTGACAGATCGGTGTGCTCTCGAATACACGACTGCATGCACCCGCTACACCGCCCGAGGGTGGGCCGTGAGGTAGTGATCACGAAGCGTTTCGATGGTGACCTGGGTATAAATCTGCGTGGTTTCAACCGAGGCGTGCCCAAGCAGTTCCTGCACAGACCGCACATCGGCGCCACCAGAAAGCAGGTGCGTCGCGAAACTGTGCCTGAGCGTGTGAGGTGATATCTCAACCGCCAGGTGAGCGCGCTCGGCTGCGGCACGAAGAATCAGCCACGCGCCCTGGCGCGACACTCTGCCACCGCGTGGTCCGACAAAGAGCGCCGGCGTCCCGCTGCCTCGGTCGACCATGGCAGGCCTGGCTCGAACGAGATAGGCGGCGCGCGCCTTGCCGGCAACGCTTCCATACGGCACGCCCCGCTGTTTGTCACCCTTTCCGGTGATGCGCAAGAACCCACCGTTCTCAAGCGAGCGTTGCGGGTCAAGCCACGCGTCCGCTGTGTCGCCTGCCGAGAACAGGTCATCTACATCAAGTGCAGTCACTTCGCTCACGCGCGCTCCCGTCGCATACAGCAGTTCGAGCAGCGCGCGATCCCGCAACCCCACCGGGGTGTCGCTCGGCGGCGCATCGAGCAGCGCCTCGACCTGGTCAAGCGGGAGCGCCTTCGGCAGCCGTTTTGCTCTCTTCGGGGTGCGCACGCCGCTGCCGGCAAATGTCGAAAGCAGCCCTTCTGCAAAGAGAAATCGGTGCATGCCGCGCACCGTCGAAAGCCTGCGGGTGATGGTCCCGCTGGCAAGCGGAGCCTGCTGCTGAGCAGGATCTGCCCCGCCGAGCACCGCAACATATTCGCCGAGCAGTTCGGGCGTCACCTGGTCAAGGTCACTGATCCCCTGCTCCGCCAACCAGGTGCCGTAGGCACGCAGATCTCGCGCGTACGCGTCACGGGTGTGCTGCGACAGCCCCCGCTCGATGGCGACGTGGCGAAGATACTGAGCCGCACCGTGATCAGGAGTGAGCGCAGCCATGGGCCACGCTACTCGGTTGCAGCGAACAGGCGCGCGGCCTCACGTCGTTCGATCGCGGCCCCTGCAAGCCCGGCAAACAGCGGGTGCGGCTTGCCCGGCCGCGAGCGCAGCTCGGGGTGTGCCTGGGTCGCGATGTAGAACGGGTGTGCCGAGGTGGGAAGCTCCACCTATTCCACGAGCTCACCGTCTGGGCTCGTGCCCGAGAACACCAGGCCTGCGGCAGCGATCTCGTCACGGTAGCGGTTGTTCACCTCATACCGGTGACGGTGCCGCTCGCTCACCAGTGTCTCACCGTAGAGCTCCGCGGCGAGTGAGTCATCAGCGAGGTGCGCCTCGTACAGACCAAGACGCATCGTTCCACCGAGATCTCCGCCATCCAGAATATTGACCTGCTCGGCCATCGTCGCAATAACGGGCACCGAGGTGTCTGC
>JAAZFP010000001.1 GCA_012511645.1 Microbacteriaceae bacterium | reverse complement strand
TTTGTGCACGGGGTGCTCAACACCGACAACGTGACGATCTCTGGCGAGACGATCGACTATGGGCCCTGCGCCTTTCTCGATGCCTATGACCCTGCCACCGTGTTCAGCTCAATCGATCAGGCGGGGCACTATGCCTACGGCAACCAGGCGGGCATCACCCTCTGGAACCTGAACCGGATCGCCGAGAGCCTGTTGCCGCTGTTGAGCGGCGGGGATGCTGCGAGCGCCCTTGAGAGCAACCCTGCTGATGAGCAGAGCGAAACCGGTGATGGTCAGGGAGATTCTGGCGCAACGAGCGACGTCGACGACGCGCTTGAGCGCGCCAAGTCCCGCGCACTCGCCGCCCTCGCGCACTACGGGCCGGCCTATGGCCGCGCCTGGCTTGCGGGCACGCGCGCGAAGCTCGGGCTCGCGGGGGAGTCGCACCCCCACGTGACGGATGACACGATCCTGAAGCTTGCCAGCGAGATGCTCGCTTCGCTGCGCGAGCACCGGGTCGATTACACGAGCTTCTTCCGGGCGCTCGCCGAGGCGGTGCGGGGCAATCGCGAGCCGCTCACCGAGCTCTTCTCTCTCACCCCGCTGCGCGACGTCACGAGAGACGAGCTCGTCACCGGCGTGCCGGGCACCTGGCTCGACCGATGGCTCGAGCTCACCCCCGACGCCGACGCGATGAACCTCGTGAACCCCATCTATATCCCGCGCAACGAATTGCTCGACGAAGCGCTCGATGCCGCCTCAGCGGGTGACCTCGAGCCATTTCGCCGCATGCTTGCGCTTGTCTCGGCGCCGTTCACACCCGCCAGCGGCGCCGAACGGTTTGAACACCCGGAGTTCGTGGGCATCCGCCGCCACATCACCTATTGCGGAACCTAGCCTCGTGCCAGTCGTGACCGCGCCGTGATGGGCGCGATCACGGGTGAGTGCCTATTCTGCTGCGGGTGCTGCCTCTGACGCTGCGGCACCTGACCCGGTATCAGTCGACGCAGCTGCGTCGCCCTGACCGCGGCCACGACCACCGCGGCGACGGCGGCGACGCGGGGCAGCCGCGCCCTCGGCGCCAGCAACACCCGAGAGTGCCTGTGGCTCATTCGAGGTGCCCGGCTCGCTCTTGCCCTCGGCATCGTGGCCGTGACCCTCGTGGCCGTGCGCCTCGTGGCGACCGCGACCCTGCGGGTTGTCGCTGCGAGTGCGGCGACGATTGCGGGTGCGCGCGGGGCGCTCGCCGCCCTCGGCTGAGCCGCCAGTCGATGCGCCGCGCGCTGATCCGCGCCCGCCTGCCGAGTTCGAGCGACGCGCCGACTCATCCTTGACGGGAGTTGCCTTGAGGCGACCCTTGGTGCCCTCGGGAATCTTCAGGTCTTCAAACAGGTGCGGAGACGAGCTGTAGGTCTCGCGAGGCTGCGGAATGCCAAACTCCAGCGCCTTGTCGATCAGCGCCCACTTGTGCATGTCATCCCAGTCGACAAACGTGACGGCGATACCGGTGCGACCGGCGCGGCCTGTGCGACCGACGCGGTGCAGGTAGGTCTTCTCGTCGTCGGGCACCGTGTGGTTGATGACGTGCGTCACATCATCAACGTCGATGCCACGAGCGGCCACGTCGGTTGCGATGAGAATGTCTTTTTTGCCGGCCTTGAATCCGGCCATGGCGCGCTCGCGCTGATCCTGGTTCAGATCACCGTGCACACTCGCGGCTGAGAACCCGCGGTCGACGAGCTCTTCTTGCAGCTTTGCTGCGGCGCGCTTGGTGCGCATGAAGATGACGGTCTTGCCGCGACCCTCGGCCTGCAGAATGCGACCAATCACCTCGTCTTTGTCGAGCGAGTGCGCGCGATAAATGATGTGCTCGATGTTCGCCTGCATCGCGCCCTCGTCGGGGTCGCTCGCGCGAATGTGAATCGGCGTGCGCATGAATCGGCGCGCCAGCGCAACGATGGTGCCGGGCATGGTCGCCGAGAACAACATCGTGTGGCGGGTGTCGGGCGTCTGCGCGAACAGCTTCTCAATGTCAGCGAGAAAGCCGAGGTCGAGCATCTTGTCGGCCTCGTCCAGCACCATTTCGCGCACGTTCTTGAGGTCAAGCAGACGCTGCCCGGCCAGGTCGAGCAGACGACCCGGGGTGCCGACAACGACCTGCGCACCGGCCTTTAACTGTTCGATCTGCCCCTCGTAGGCCTTGCCGCCATAGATCGGCACGACCTGCACGCCGCGATTCTTTGACGCCAGCTCGAGGTCTTCGAACACCTGCACGGCGAGCTCACGGGTTGGCACGACCACGAGCGCCTGCACGCCGTGCTCTGGGGTGGCGCCGACGCGCTGCAAAAGCGGCAGGCCAAAGCCGAAGGTTTTGCCGGTGCCGGTCTTGGCCTGGCCGATGATGTCCTGGCCCTGAAGCGCCAGCGGAATAGTCTGCTCTTGAATGGGGAACGCATCGATGATGCCTTCGCCTGCGAGCGCATCAACCATGTCTTGGTCGACGCCGAGTTCGGTGAACGTGGTCACGTGTAATCCTGTCGTGAATAGTGTCGCTACGCGCTGATCCACACAGGCGTAGCGCGTCGGCGCTCCGTGGCGGCGACGCAATCTGCAAATGGTGCAGCCGCAGAAAATTGGCTGCGCCCACCAGTCTATGCGGTGTGTGGTGAGCATCGCCGGTACACTGGCGACGTGTTCGAGTGGATCAAGAAGCTGCGTCAGCCCCACGCACCGACCCGTAAATTGCGGTCTCGGGCGCGTGATGAAACAGCTGAGCGCGTCGAGCTCTCAGAGTTCACGCCGGGAATCATGCCATTTCTGGGGCTCGCTGCGTACCTGCAGCTTGAACTCTATGAGGCCGCGACACGCGCGGTTTCTGGGGCGCCCACCCTGCAAGCGAAAGATGTGCTGGCTCGAGTTGCTGGGGTCACGCTGGCGAAACACCAGAAGCTGACGGGTGAAATGCGCCGTCGCGGTCGTGAGCCCCACTTGGTGATGGAGCCGTTTACGCCCGTCATTAATGACTATATTGAGCGGATCGACGTGCCTGATTGGCACCAGCACGTGCTGTCAATTTTTCTCGTCGGGGGGCTCTTTGACGGCTTC
>JAAZFP010000095.1 GCA_012511645.1 Microbacteriaceae bacterium | reverse complement strand
ACTCAAACGTGTGGGGGGACTCTCAACGCAGCTTGAAGATATCTCTGAGGTTGAGTACCGTGATGTGCAACTTGAAAACGTTGTGCTCATTGGGGTGTACTCTCAAGGCTCACTCGCAGACGCCGAGAACTCGTTGCGTGAGCTCGCGGCGCTTGCCGAAACCGCGGGGGCCGTGGTGCTTGACGGGGTGCTCCAGCGTAGACCTCATCCTGATCCCGCAACCTATTTTGGTAAGGGTAAAGCCGCCGAGCTCAGGGACCTCGTTGCTTCCTTGCACGCAGACACCGTGATTGCTGACAGTGAGCTCGCGCCGAGCCAACGCCGTGCGCTCGAAGACGTTGTCAAAGTGAAAGTGCTCGACCGCACCGCAGTGATTCTCGATATTTTCAGCCAGCACGCCAAGAGTAGGGAAGGTAAAGCTCAGGTTGAGCTTGCACAGCTCGAATACTTGCTCCCACGCTTGCGCGGTTGGGGTGAATCGATGTCGCGCCAAGCAGGTGGTCAGGTGGGTTCTGCTGGAGCCGGTATGGGCTCACGCGGCCCCGGTGAGACAAAGATGGAGCTTGATCGCCGCAAGATCCACACTCGTATGGCAAAGCTCAAGCGTGAGATCGCCGCGATGGCGCCTGCTCGAGAAACCAAGCGCTCCCGAAGAAAACGCGGCAAAATTCCTTCGGTAGCTATTGCTGGGTACACGAACGCTGGTAAATCATCGCTCATGAACCGGCTTACCGGCGCCGCTGAGCTTGTGCAGAACCAGCTCTTTGCGACGCTCGACACGGCAGTGCGCAGCTCTGAAACTCCTGATGGTCGCACGTTTACCTACGCTGACACCGTTGGTTTCGTGCGCAACCTCCCGCACCAACTCGTCGAAGCGTTTCGGTCGACCTTTGAAGAAGTCGGCGACGCTGACGTTATTGTGCACGTGGTCGATGCCTCTCACCCAGACCCGGCAGCCCAACTGGAAACGGTGCGCGATGTCATCGCTGAGGTTGAGGCGGGCGATATTCCCGAGATCGTCGCGTTCAACAAAGCAGACATGATTGATGACACCACGCGTCTCGTGCTGCACGGGCTTGAACCGCGAGCCGTGTTTGTGTCAGCGAAGACTGGCGAGGGTATTCAAGAACTCAGAACGCGGATCGCTGCCGCACTGCCAACCCCACGCCACGAAATTGTGGCGATCGTCCCGTACGACAAGGGGCACCTTATCTCAGAACTGCACGAGCACAATCGTGTGCTTTCGCTGGAGTACGAAGCAGCTGGCACGAGAGTGCATGCGCTCGTGAATGATGCGATGCATGCAAAACTGGAGCCTTTTATTGTGCCCGGTGAGCCCCTCGCTGAGGAGCACCCCGGGCACGAGTAGTCTGCTTGCGCTTATAGAGAGCGGAAGACCGCAACCACTTTGCCGAGCACTTCGGCATGATCGCCGAGAATGGGCTCGAAGGCGCTGTTGCGTGGCAGAAGCCAGGTGTGGCCATCGCGTTGCCTGAACACCTTGACGGTCGCTTCACCGTCAAGCATTGCCGCGACTATATCTCCGTTGTCGGCATTGTGCTGTTCACGAATGACAACGAAGTCGCCATCGCAAATTGCGGCGTCGATCATGGAGTCGCCGACGACCTTGAGCATAAAAAGATTTCCATCTCCCACGAGGTGACGAGGGAGAGGCACGATGTCGTCAACCTGCTGCTCGGCGGTAATCGGGATGCCGGCGGCGATCTGACCGACGAGAGGCACAAATGTTGTTTCAGCGGGTTGCTGAGCATCGCTTTTCACTGCGTCGTGAGTGATCGCAAGTTCGGTCAGTACCTCGAGAGCCCGGGGGCGCTTGGGGTCTCTGCGAATAAACCCGGCGAGTTCAAGCCGACCCAATTGGTGGGTGACACTCGACAGTGAAGCGAGACCCACTGCATCACCGATCTCGCGCATGCTGGGCGGATACCCCTGTGT
>JAAZFP010000094.1 GCA_012511645.1 Microbacteriaceae bacterium | reverse complement strand
TCGCTGATCCAGTCGAGGTCAATCGGCTGGCCTGCGGTCCACAGCTGAGGGGTGGCATCTTCGCTCAGCGCAATCGGCCTGCCGCTCGCGTCCCGCTCGATGCCTCCGACATACACGACGCTTGATCCATCGTCGTTGACGAGCACGGCAATCCGATTGCCGCCCAACGATACTCGCACCGCGACCGGAGTGCCGGTAAGCCAGGTGGCCTGCAGCTGCTGACGCGCTTCAAAGGGCTGACCTACCGTGATGACGCCGGGGGCCGCGCGATCATATGTCCACACATACCCTGAGTTGTCGATGCTCGGAGTCAGGCGCCCGGGGCCAGCCTCAATCAGCATGGTCTCATCAGTGGTCACGAGGTGCACCCCAACCTCGCTGAGCACCGCGGCGGCGCCTCGATCGACCGACATCGACACCGACTGCGGCTGGAGGCTCACGACCCGGGGGCCCAAGCCATCGATGGGCTGCACCTCGCCCGCGGCGGCAACCCCGAACTGGTCATCTTTCAACGCCACCACATACTGGTGCTCGGTTGAGGCGGTGTCGTCTGGCCCCGATACCGCGCCGCTCTCGATCACCGCGCCCTGCACGGCGAGCTGGTAGCCGGTCACCCCCGCGACGGTCTGCAGGCTGGCCGCGAGCTGTCGTTTCAGGTGTTCCATGGCGGTGACGTCGGCGTCAAACAGTTCTGGGGTGACATCGACAAAAGCGATGCCATCGTTCACGGGCACGGTGCCCGAGGTAAGTGTGGTGCCCGCGGGAAACGCGGTGTGCAGCACGGTCTGCATCTGTTCTGATGGCCCACTCATGAGCTCGCGCACCACCTGCGTGGTGAGGGTTTGACGGTTCAAAAACCAGTGGGTCTCGGGCACCAGTCGGTCGGCACCATTCAAGAAATACAGTTGCCGAGGCACCCAGGTAGTGGTGAAGGTGTCGCGACCCAAAATGACGCCCGCGGGCGCCGACGAGATGCGCCACTCACCGCGCACCTGGGTGAGTTCAAACGGGACCTCGGTCTTCTTGTCTGGCTCAACGGTCACGAGGGTACCGCTGCCATCCACGGTCGCGATGAGGCCGAACGAGAGCACACCAATGTTTTCGCTGGTGTCGTCGTACTGCAGTGATCCATCGTCAACCATGACGCCGTAACTCGGGTCCCACTGCCGCTCATAGTCGGGGCTCAAGAACTCGCGGGCGACTTCGTAGTCGTTCACGCTCGACAGCGCCGCGCGCACAAACCCGCGCACGATTTCTTCTTGGGTCGCACCGGGCTGCGGGCCGCTCGGGGTGAACTGCACGCTGCGCTCGGCGAGGTCAAGGTTTGACAGCCCCTCGCGCACGGGGCCAGACACCGGAATAGCCTGGCAGGCGGCGAGCGCGAGCACCGCGGCAGCCGCAGCGAGAGCCCGAATCATGGTTCGACGGAGAGTCTTCACTAGCCGCGCTCCTTTCGCTTTTTGACGCGGCGACCGGGCCTGCGCAATCGGCCCATCGTGGCGAGCGGGTCATCTTCGGCGCTCACATCGTCTGGCACGAGCGGCAGCGGTGAGACAAATGTCGGGCTGTCTTCTGAGCGCGGCAGAGTGAGCCTGAAGTTGGTGCCTTCGCCTGGCCTCGACCACACTTCAATGACTCCACCGTGGGCGGCTGCATCTTCGCGGGCGATCGCGAGGCCCAGGCCGGTGCCACCGAGCGTGCGCTTGCGTGAGGGGTCGGCGCGCCAGAAACGGTCGAAGACGTGCTCGGTGTCGTCCTGTTTCATTCCGATGCCCCAGTCGCGCACGCTCACGGCGACCGCTGATGCGTTCGAGTCGATGCTCACGACGATGGCCTTGCCTTCGCCGTGCTCGATCGCGTTGCCGACGAGGTTCGACAGGATGCGACGGATGCGACGTGGGTCGACGTCGATGGGGCTGAAGCCGCCGAGCGCGCGCAGCTCGATGATGCCTGACGACAGTGGCCTGAGGCCTTCGATGACCTGCTCGGTGAGGGCGACCAGGTTGGTCGATTCGGTGTCGATGGTGACGGGACCCGCGTCATACCGTGAGATCTCGAGCAGGTCGGCGAGCAGCGATTCGAAGCGGTCGACCTGTGTGCCAAGCACATCGATCGCGCGACCCTGGGTGCTCTCGGGATCAACCTCCTGCCCCCGCAGCAGCTCTGCCGCGAGCCTGATCGTCGTGAGCGGGGTGCGCAGCTCGTGCGAAACGTCTGACACGAATCGCTGCTGCATGTGCGAGAGCGTGTCGAGTTCGTCGATGCGCGCCTGCAGGGTGTCGGCCATCTGGTTGAAGTTTGCCGAAAGCTCGTCGAAGTGCAGGTCGCCCTGCACGGGCATGCGGGCGTCTCGTTCGCCCGCAGCGATGCGGTGGCTGGCGTCGGCTGCCGCGCGAATCGGGCGAAAGACAAAGCTCGACACCGTCCACACCAGCACAGCGAGCAGCAGCAAGAGCAGCAGCGCCATAATGATGAGCGCACGGGTGATGAACTCGAGGCTCTCTTGGATCTCGGCGAAGCTGTAGCCGATGTAGAGATCGTAGGTGCCGGCGCTCGCGGGAAACTGCAGGGTGGAGGCGACGAGAATGCCGGGTGCGGGCACGCCATCGTCGTCGATCACGGTGATGGCCTGCCAGTACTGCGGCACGTCGCAGTCGATGAGCATGCGGCTGAGGTCTGGGGTGACCGAGTCCACCAGCTGCGGTGAAGTCGTGAAATCATCGGGAGCGACGGTCGATGGCGGCTGCCCCGCCTGACGCCGCACATAGATGAGCTGACTCGACGAGGTGCCCTGCACCGTGCCCTGCACCGAGGTCGCGAGGGTCGAGAGCGTGCCATACTCAGTCGCCTCTGAGGCGTCGAGTTGGCTCTGGGCGGCGAGTGTTGCGCGCGCCGAGTCTTGCAGCGCCTGATCCTTGCGCGACTGGTAGAGGTCGCTCGAGATGCGGTCGAGCACGAGGGCGCCCATGATGGCGACCATCACGATGGCGATGATGCCCGTGATGGTCATCGTGCGCAGCTTCAGCGAGTGTCGCCACTGGCGCCGCAGGGGGCCGAGCAGGGGTTGGGTGGCGCGGATCCACCGCACCCTCAGGCGGCGAAGCCACAGCCCGCACGGTGAGTGGCCGTGCCGGTGGGTGGGCACCCTCGCTACTCCACTGGCGCGCCCGCGCGATACCCGACGCCGCGCACCGTCGTCACAATGGTCGGGTGATCGGGGTCGCACTCGATCTTGGCGCGCAGGCGCTGCACATGCACGTTCACCAGCCTGGTGTCAGCCTTGTACTGGTAGCCCCACACCTTTTCGAGCAGCACCTCACGGGTGAACACCTGCTGTGGGGTGCGGGCAAGAATAACGAGCAGGTCGAACTCGAGCGGGGTGAGCGAAATCACGTCGTCACCGCGGCGCACCTCGTGCCCGGTCACGTCGATATCGATATCGCCGATGCGCAGCATCTCGGTGCTGCCGAGCAGGGGCTCACGCAGTCGGGCGCGCACACGGGCGATGAGCTCGATCGGGTTGAACGGCTTCACCACATAGTCGTCTGCGCCGGCCTCAAGCCCACGCACGACGTCGCCGGTGTCACTGCGAGCCGTCAGCATGATGATGGGCACACCAGACTCAGCGCGAATGCGCGTGCACACCTCGATGCCGTCGATGCCGGGAAGCATCAGGTCGAGCAGGATGAGGTCGGGTTTTGAGTCTTGAAACCGCTCAACGGCCGAGGGTCCGTCGGCCGCGAACACGGTGTCGAAGCCTTCGCCCTGCAGCACCATGCCGAGCATCTCAGAGAGGGCTCTGTCATCGTCGACCACCAGTATGCGTGCGCTCATAGACCCATTATGGCCGAGCGGCCTGAAAACGCGCGAGATTCGCTTGTCACACACTCAATCATCAGCGAGACCCAGGCGAAACAATGCGGCTCCTTGCCCGCTAGAAGTGATCGAAGTGACCGGGCATGACCTCCCACGGTTCACGACCCAGATATTCGCACACGGCGAGGTGCACGCAGTGTCCGACAAAGAAGCGGCGGTGCTCGGCGTCGTCGACGTGCAGCCCCTTCGCGCGCTGAATGGGCATGCGAAACAGAATGATCGTGTGCGTGTCACGGTCAACCGAATAGAACATGGGGTTGCTGCTCGTGCCCTCACCCGAGGGTGCGGTGGCGACGCCCACGCGCAGGTGAGCAATTTCGTCGCCGAGGTGGTGACGCAGCACTTCGAGCGCGGCTCGTGCCGTCACCTCGAAGCGAAGCACCCGACCATCGGGGTCTGGCAGCTGAGGCCCCGTCAGCGACGACCTGATGGGCCGCCGCCCGTGCCTGCGCGCGGCCACGATGGGCTGCGGGGCGGGTTTGTTTCTGTCGAACACGCCCTCAGGCTATTGCGGGTTGCTGGGGCGAGCCCGTTCGGGGTCATAGCGCAGCAGCTGCCAGCCCGGCGGCGGGGTGAGCACGCTCGCGTGCCGGTCGCACAGATCATGAGCAGGCGGGGTGCGGGTAGGGCTCAGGGGCCCCACGGCCATGACTCGATCATCGTAATCGGCGGTGAGGGTGTGCTCGGCCGGTTCGGCGCAACCAACGCGTGCGCACTGCCGCGGCGCGGCAGGTTGGGGCTCTGAATCTTGCGCTTCGGTGGATCGGCGCATCGCTAGCGGGTGACGACCGTGAGGTTCGTTTGGCGTGGCGCTGGGGCCAGCACCGGGTAGTCGGCGAGGTAAGCACCGCTCACAATGCGCACCCCTGCAGAGACGTGGGCGGTGCTGTGCAGCGTGAACTGGCCGCTCGTCGTCACGGGCACGGCCGCACCGGCAGCAACGCGCACCAGCTGGGTCTCGGTTGACTCATCGGTATCGGCGCTCTCGCCTGCGTCTGACGCGTCCGCTTCGCCAGCATCGGCATCGGCCGGCTGGGTGATTCGGGTGAGCAGCACCTCGGCAGCAACGCTGCCGGGGTTTGCGATCACCAGCTCACCACCGGGCACAATGGCGACCGCGTGATCCTCGCCCGCGGTCAGCAGGGGCGCGGGGGCAAACCAGCTGTAGTCGTGGTTGGGCGCGACATCGGATGAGCCAAACACGCCGCCCACAACCGGCACCCCTGCTTCGATGACCACGGCCTGCCCGCCATCTGGCCAGCGCTCGATCACGAAGTCGGTCACGGCAGAGTCAGCGACCTCGATGCCGGTGAAACTCTCGCTCGTGCCGTCGGCCTTCAGCACGCGGATGCTGACGCCGCCTGATTCACCGCCGGGCGCCAGCACCCGCACGACCACCGGAAAATCGTCCTGCTCGTGAATGTTGCCCGTGGGGCCGTGTTCGTGCTGACCGACATTGGTCACTGCAGGCACGACGAGCTGGGTGCTCGGCGCAAGCTGACGGGTCACCGTGTCGACCGCATACGAGCGAATGTCAACGGTGTGCGAGATACCGAGGGCCGCGGTGACCGCGGCGCCGGTGCTTTCGACATGCGCGACGAGGCGGTCTGCGCCGGGCGCGTAGCCGTTGAGTGAGACGATACGCTGCGATCCTGGTGGCACGAGCACACCCGCGGTCTGCGCCGCGTCGATCTGGCCCTCGCCATTGAACAACGTGACCTGTACCGTCGCGGGCACCTCGGCAGGGTTGCCGAGCACCAGGGTGGTCGACTGGCCGAGCGTGGTGCCGCCACCCACGAGCCACTGGTCATGGGTGGGTTCGGCACACGCCGAGGCGGTAAATCCAAAGAGCGTCTCGGTGTTCACCTGCTGCAGTTCGGCCGCGGCGACGGCGGCCCCCGCGGGTGCGGTGATCACGGCCGGCGCCGACCCTTGCGCCTCACCCGATGACTGCACCCGGCTCAGCTCTCGCTGGTCGCCGAGGTCACCCGCGGCGACCAACTGGGTGGTGCCACCGGTGACTGCCTCGGTGGGGTGGCTGGGGTCTGCGCCGAGCTCACCGAACGCGCCGGTGCAGACGAGCGACACCTGCGCGTTTTGGCTCGTGTCGACGTCGATCGAGACGACGGGCGCGGCAATGGTGGGCAGCGGCACGAGGCCGGTGCCGAGCGCAAGCACCGCGGCTGCTGAGGCGCCGAGGATCACGACACCGGTCACCGCTCGTGCGCCGCCGCGCAGCAGGCGCTGTGGTCCGCCAGTCATCGCTCGCCTCCCTCGTTCGGTCGCTCTGCGTCTGGGTGTGGCGGGTCGCCATCATCGAACTCGACCACGGGCGGCATCGATGCCGCGGGGTCCATCGGGTAGGCAAGCGACGCGGTCGCGCCATATGACTGCTGCTCAGCCTCAGCAACGTGAGCTTCTGCTTCAGCTTCATGGGCCTCGACCTCGGCACCCTCAGCGGCCACAGCCACCTCTGGCACCGCCGTTGTGATGACTGGTTCTCCGCCGAGAGCCGGGGCACCGGGAGCCCCGGCGCCAACCAGTTCACCGTCGCCATCGACCGGCGCCATACTGTCGGCCACTGGCGTCGCGGGTGCGGCCGATGCACCACCATCGCGGCGTCGCCGCTGAGCGGGGCGCTCCACGACCTCACCGGTGGGCAGCGCGAGCAACACCATCGCGCCGAGCACGATGGCCTGCGCGAGCCACAGCATGCGGGCAAACGCACCGCTGCCGAGCCCCACAAACCACTCGCCGAGCGACTGCTGCGACTCGGGTTCGCTGACGGTCACCGCGGCCGAGCGCCAGAGCAGGCCGTGGTCGGTCTGACCGGCGCTCTGTAGCACCGCATGCTCGTCAAACGCGGTCTGCAGGTTCGAGCGCGCGCTCGCGTCGCCGTCGCTGCGCAGCAGCACAAAGCCCACATGGTGTTCGATCAGCGCGGCCTCAATATCGTCGCCGCCACCCGTGCCGGCGAGCATGCCAACGAGCTGCGCCACCCATTCGTCTTGTTCGGTAACCTCTGCAACGTGCGCGGCGGTGCGAACCTGGTCGAGGCGCAAGCCCTCGCCCGTCAGCAGCTCTGCGCGCACCGAGGTCTCGTCGAGCGAGGTCAGCACGAGGGTGCGCAGCGTCGCGTCTTGCGCACCAGCGGCCTGCACGATCGCGGGCATCTGGGTCTCACCCGGCGCAATTTCGGTGCTCGCGGTCGCGAGCTTCACAATCAGCGGCGAGACCACGACGAGTGCGGCCACGAGGCCGACTGCGACGATCGGTGCCGCTGCCTTGCGCAGCACCGTGGTGCCGACCGTCGCGAGACCCAGCACTGCGATCCAATAGAGCGCGAGGCCCGAACCGGTCCAGACGGAGACTGCGGTGGTGCCCTCGGTCGAGAGTTGCAACTGCGCGCTGCCGACCGCGGTGAGGAGGCCGAGGCCACCGAGCACCGCGTGCAGCAGGGTGAAGTGCACCTTGCCCGTGATGAGGCCGACCGCGGCGAGCAGCACGATGGGCAACAGCAGCACGCCGACGAGCAGCGTTGCGGGCGCCGCGCCAAGACCGACACCGGCGACAATCGCGCCCCAGCCTTCGAGCCCAAACTCGGGGAACCCCAGCAGCAGGTGCCAGGGGCTGCCCGCGACAAAGGCGTCGGTGATGCCGGGGTCGCGCAGCAGGCTGAGCGGTGACGCCACAGCAAGCAGCGCGAGCAGGTTGGGCGCAAACAGGACGAGCGGTGCGATCACGGTTGACACATGCCGGGCGATGCCTCGGCCGCTGCCAGCGAAGCCGATGAGCCACAGCACGATGGCAGCGGGCATCAGCACGGGGGCGCAGGCGAGCGCGATGGCGGCGAGCAGCGAGGTGATGCCAGACCAGCTCCACGACTCGCGGCACCGGGTCGCGGCGAGCAGCAGCCACGGCAGCACCACAGCAAGAATCAGGGTGGGCAGGCGACCGGCCGCGAGCGATCCGAGCAGCACGGGGCTGAAGGCCCACGCGATGGCGAGCAGGGCGCGGCCCGCGCGAGACTCGGTGAGCTGCGCGGCCCAGATCCAGCCACCGAGCGAGGCGAGCGGAATTGCCGCGACGAGCATCACGACGACGCCCTGCGAGGGGTTCCAGAAGGTGCGGCTGCCGAGCACTGCGAGCACCCAGGTGAATGGGTCGGCCG
>JAAZFP010000093.1 GCA_012511645.1 Microbacteriaceae bacterium | reverse complement strand
CTTTGTGAATCCCGGCGGCCCCGGTGCTTCGGGCGTCGACTATGTGGCGCAGAGCATCGACTCTGAGGTTGGCGAGTCACTGCAGCAGCACTTTGAAATTGATGGGTGGGACCCGCGCGGCGTCGGTTCATCGACGCCGGTGGTCTGCCTCGACGATGCGGCGATGGATGAGTACCTCTTCGGACTGAGCGCCACAGACGAACTTGAGCTCGAGGAGGGGAGCGTCGAGTGGGTTGAAGCGTCGATCGCGGAGAACGTCGAATTCGGGGCCGCCTGTCTTGAACACACGGGGCCGCTGCTTGGACACGTTGATACCGCGTCGACGGTGCACGACCTCGACATGCTGCGTCAGATCGTTGGCGACGATCAGCTGCACTACCTCGGCTACTCCTACGGCACCTATATTGGCGCGCGGTACGCCGACGCCTACCCCGAGCATGTCGGTCGGCTGGTGCTCGACGGGGCAATCGACCCGACCAGCACCCTCGCCGATGTGGTGCGAGAGCAGACTCGTGGCTTTGAGTTGGCGTTGCGGGCCTATGTGACCGACTGCCTCACCCGCTCTGAGTGTCCGTTGACCGGCACGGTCGATGAGGCGATGGCGCAGTGGCGAGTGCTGCTTGACGCAGTCGATGCGCAGCCGATTGAGGGGGCTGATGGTCGATGGGTGACGGTTGGCACGTTGCTCACCGCGATCATTACCCCGCTGTATTCACAGCAGAACTGGCCCTATCTCGACCAGCTCTATCTGAGCGTCGCTTCTGGTAAGGCTGATGTTGCGCTGCTTCTCGCCGATTTTTACTACAACCGTGAAGATGGTGTCTACGTTGACAATCTCATCACCGCGTTCTCTGCGATCACCTGCCTGGACTATCCGAGCGCCGAGCCGCTCGACCTCGAGCAGATGCATGCCGATGCTGCTGAGCTCGAACAGATCGCACCAACAATCGGAGTGTTTCAGAGCTACGGCGACATCGGTTGTGCTGGCTGGCCCGTGCAGGCGGTGAGCGAGCGCGCTCCCGCCACGGCGCCTGGCGCCGAGCCGATCCTCGTGATCGGCACGACCGGTGACCCCGCTACGCCTCTGCGCTGGGCAGAGTCGCTCGCCGACCAACTCGAGAGCGGTGTACTGCTCGTCTATGAAGGCGAGGGGCACACCGCCTATGGCGAGAACGCCTGCGTGAACTCCATTGTTGAGCGCTACTTTCTCGAGGGTGCCGTGCCAACGAGTGGCACCACCTGCCAGTGAGTACGGGGGTGAGTGATGCCGATCGGCATGCCCACCTCACGGGCTGCCCCTGCGTGTAACCGGTTCCCTCGTAAAGAACAGGTCGCCGCTTTCTTCGTGATAAAGTAGTGCCTTGTGTCAGGTTCGCCTGGCCACGCCACCTTAGCTCAGGGGTAGAGCAGTTCCCTCGTAAAGAACAGGTCGTCGGTTCAAATCCGACAGGTGGCTCCGTTTCGCTCGCTTCGCGAGTTCCACTCCTCATACTGCCGGATTTTCTGAGAACCGAGTACTGTTCGCGCGGTGCGCTCTCAGCGCCGTAGCCGTGCAAAGCGGTGCTTTGCTTGAACGGCTGGGCGCAGTTCAAATCCGACAGGTGGCTCCGTTCAACCAGCTTCGCTGGTTTCACTTTGCCGCCTGCCGTATTTCCTGGGAACCGAGTACTGTTCGCGCTGTTCTAGCGCGTGCTGCTCACCGCTGACCGAATGGTTGCAGATTACGGGAGCGGTGTCCGGCTGGACTAGCCCATGCACATGCCCAGCAGCTACGCGTGAGCGACAGCCTCGATCTCGATGCGCAGCTCGGGATCGAAGAGGCGGTCAATGACCAGCAAGCTGCTCGCCGGGTATCCGCCGGTGAAGAAGTCGCCGAATGCCGCATCCATATAGGGGACCAGCTCGTCAAGATCTTCGGCGTAGGGCACAAAGATCGTGACCTTCACCACGTGCGCAAGCCCAAGCCCGACCGACTCGAGCGCGCTCGCGATGTTCTTGATTGCTTGGCCCGCCTGCACAGTGATGCCAGATCCTGCCAGCACGCCCGCGTGGTTCATGCCGACCTGACCCGCCACGAAAGCGAGGTCGCCTACGCGGACCACTTGCGAGTAGGGCCCCGGAGGCGTGTAGAGGGTGCTTGGATTGACGAAGCGGCGTTCGGTGCGAGTGGCATTCATGATCGTGTCTCCTGCGGGTGAATCGGCACAGGTCGCTGTGACCAGGCTTGTGATGCTGCTGCCACCATACGGCATGAGGTGGCCGCGAAGAGTGTCACACCGCGCCGTTGGAGTGTGCCCACACGACGAGCTGCACTCGGTCACGCACACCGATTTTTTGCAGCAGGTTTGAGACGTGGGTTTTGACGGTGGCCTCGCCGAGAAAGAGCTCGCCGGCGATCTCGG
>JAAZFP010000092.1 GCA_012511645.1 Microbacteriaceae bacterium | reverse complement strand
GCCCCAGCCCCACGGGTCGCTTTGACCGCGTCGGCGTGTGTGGTGTGTTCTGCTTCTTTCACGAGGTGTGACATCTGTTTGAGCCGGTCCATCACCCCGTACGCGTAGGGGGCGGGCATGAGTGCGCGCAGCTCTGCCATGCTGTCGTCTAGATCAATCACCCGAACGGATCTGCACGCGCGTGCCCGGTCGTGACGGTCATCGAGTGACTCGGTGGCGTAGCGTTCGGCGAGTTCCTTCGCGATCGGCCTGAGCCTGCCCACAGTCTCGACCACCGCAACCTCAAGGACTGCGGCTTCGTAGTGTTCACGGTTCACCGGGTCGGTGACGATACTGCCCGCATCGGTGATGACGCCTGCGTGTGCGCCGGTGATGAGCCCGGCAGCAACCGCGTCGTGAGTGTGCGGGTAGTCGGTGATCAGGGTGAACGCGCGCCCCATGCGGGTGGTGACGGTGCGGTCGGACTCGCGGAGCGCTGCACCAATATCTGAGGCGATCATGCGGTGAGCCATACTGCCACCATCAGGGTGGGCGCCAGTGTCGGACACGTCACATGCGAGCGACGACGCGGCAGCGAGCAGGGCTGCTTCGCGGGCCTCGAGCTGGCTCTTCAACGACCGAATCTTGGCAAGGCCTGACACGACCCGGTCGAGCTCGATGAGCTGCACCGGGGTAAGGGCCAGGTTCGTTGTCATGACCTCATTCAAGCAGGCACCACTGACATTTTTGGGCCCGAAAGAGAATCTGTGGACAAGTCAGGGGCGAAGTGCCTGTGGACTACGAATGGGGGAAGAGAAGACCACGAAATGAGTCACGAATGGACGACAACACGGACGAAGAAATGGTGATCAAACACACGAAAGATGTGTGACGAGGCGAGTGAAGAAGCGGCGACAATAGATGCGACGAATGGGTGGCAGAACACACCACGAAAGAGCCACACAACAAGCGAAGGAACGGCAGAAAAACAAGTGAAGAAATAGCGACGGAGTGCGTGATGAATTGACGACGAAATGCGCGAAGGGTCAACGACAAAGCTGATGCCGATTGAGCAGCAGACACAGCAGAAGGCTCGCATCAAGTCAGCGACAAAACGCCGACAACATGCATGCCAAAAGAGCGGCAAAGCAGCGCAGATCTGGCAACAAAGAAAGCGAAGATACCACGAATTTAGCCAAGCCTCATCTTGCTTGCGGCAAAAATTCAAGCGCGTATCGTTGTATGCACATGGAGTGGATGATCCCGGGCGTGCGAAACGCAACCTGGGAGGCGAGGCCCGAAACACGGGCGACGCACCGCTCCTAGAAAGGGAGAGACAATGCCTACCAAGGAAGTTCGAATTCCCGAGGCCCGAGGCGACATGAGCCGCCCGAACGGGGTGGAGCTTCACCTGAGCCCGGTGCTGCACGACCTGATCGCGCTCGCGGTGAACGCGAAGCAGGCGCACTGGCATGTGCGCGGCGCAAACTTCATGGGTGTGCACGAGTTTCTTGACGAGGTCGTGGCCCATGCAAATGATGCTGCCGACCAGGTCGCTGAGCGAGTGGTAGCCCTTGGGCTGCCCGTCGATGGCCGCATCGGCACGGTCGCGAAGCGCGCGAGCAACCCCGAGATGAAGCCCGGATTCCAGCAGTCAATCGACACCGTCGCCGACACCGTGGCGCAGCTCGATGCAACCATCGCAACGGTGTACCGCGCGATCGAGGGCCTCGAAGAGATCGATCCGGTCAGCCAAGACATCGTCATTGCGATTGCCGAGCAGCTCGACAAGGATCGCTGGTTCCTCTTCTCGCACTACGCCGAGTAAGCGAACTCAGCCGAGACCGTCGTGGAGCTCGGGAAATCAGTTCATCAGCCGATGCGCGGCACCACAATCACGCCCCGGTATTGCGGGTCACCCCAGCGGGTGATCAGGTCGATGCCCTCGAGCGAAAGTGGTGCCGCGCTCGTGTCTGCCCAGCTTTCGCCGCGCGCCGCCTCAACCCACGGGTCGGTGACCACGAGAAATTCGCGTCCGTCAACATCGGCGATCACATCGTGTGCGAGCACCCAGTGCGGGGTGGGGTCAGCAATCAGCGGTTCGAGATCGATGAGCAGCAGCACATACGCGCCGTCAGACACGAGATCACGGATCTCTTCGACACTGATCCATCGTCGCTCGATCGCTACCCCGAGCCGCTCGGCTTCGCGCAGCGATTCTTGCTGCAGCTGTGTGCGCAGGCGCAGCTCGAGCGGGTCGTCGACCCAGTCTTCGAGCAGCACATAGTCATCGGTGCTGAGGATCACGCGCGGTATCCCGAGGGTGTGCGTGTGAGCGCCGATTTCGCTCGCGGTCGTCACGCTGAGCCCAATCGGTTCGCATGCCGGTAGGTTCGTGGCGCGTCGCCAAAACGAGAGCTCATGGCTGTGATTTGACTCACCGTCGACACCAAAGCGACCGAGCCCCGCGCCTTCGAGCGCAGTGAGCGCGGCAACTGCGCCGCAGGTGACATCGGTGGTCTGCCCATAGTAGGGAACCGCGCGGGTCGCCGCAGGGGCGGGAGCCAGCCAGCGCGACCAACGGTGCACCTGGTGCGGGTCGCCCGACACAGTGCTCGGGATCGACGGCACCGGATCCTCGTCTCGAATGAAGCCCTGAGCGGCGAGCTCGGCGCGTGCGTTGTCACCAAGCGGCGCGATCTGAGGATGCTCCTCGAACCAGATCACCATCGGTATCGGCCTGGTGCGGTCAGGCGAGGCCTGCGCCTCAGCGAGCACCCCTTCGAGAGCAACGCGAAACGCGGCATGAAATGCGGGCTGAAGTAAGCCATCGGCGACCACCACATCGGCGATCTTGCGATACGCGTTGTAGGGCCGCGACGTCACAAGCGCGGCGGCAACCGGGGCGCCAGATGCGTCGCTCACCACAATGGTGCGCGGGGCCCACGACTCGCCAGGCTGATGCCACAGCTCGAGCCGCGATGCAGCAAGCTGCGCGGCGAGCACCGCGGGAAGCTGTGACCCGTCGATTGCCTGCCAGGCGAGCGTCATCATTCAACCTTTCGAATACTGTCGGCTTGCGCCGCAGCCACCAGCATCTGTGTGTAGGGGTGGGCCGGTGAGGTGAGCACCTCGGCGGCCGGCCCTTCTTCCACCAGTGTGCCATGCTGCAGCACCACCACGCGGTCAGCGATGCGCGCGACGACTCCGAGGTCGTGGGTGATGAACAGCATGCCGAGACCCAGGGTGTCACGAAGGTGTTCGAGCAGCGCGAGGATCTGCGCCTGCACCGAGACATCGAGCGCTGACACGCTCTCATCGCAAATCAGCAGCTGTGGCTCTGCGGCGAGGGCCCTCGCAATGGAGACGCGTTGGCGCTGCCCGCCAGAGAGCTGTGACGGCCGACGGTCGGCGAGTTCGGGGGCGAGGTCGACAAGCTGCAGCAGTTCGTCGATCCGCGCACTGATGAGCTGAGAGGACCGCTTCACGCTCGAGGATCGTGTGTCACCCGACGATCGCGCAGCCGCGACGGCCTCCGCGAGGGTCTGCCTGATGGTGAATGACGGATTGAGCGTCGAGTAGGGGTCTTGAAACACGATCTGCATCTGGTCGGGCGTTCGGCCCCGGCGGCCCGCGGGCAGGGCGGCGCCGTGCAGGAGCACATTACCGGTGTCTGGCTGGTCAAGGCCGGCGACGCAGCGCGCGAGGGTGGATTTGCCTGAGCCAGACTCGCCCACAATCGCGAGGATTTCACGCTCGCGCACGGTGACGGTCGTGGGGTGCAGCGCTTGCACGCTGCCGAAACGTTTCGAGATGCCCTCGGCTGCGAGCAGCGGTGCGGTGAGTGCTGGGGCTGGGGTCGAGGATCGTGCAGCACCAGCACCTGCACCAGCCGCGGGTGGATCCGGGACAGTAGAAACCGCAGAATCAGAATCAAGGGGAGGAGTAGGAGCCGCGCGCGACCCGGTGCTGACCGAGGCCAGTTGTGCAATCGACGGGTTGGCGTCGAGCAGCGCCCGGGTATAGGCGTGCGTGGGGTTTGTCAGCACCTCGGCCGTGGCCCCGCGCTCCACCACGTCGCCGCGGCGCATCACGATCACTTCATCTGCGCGCCCCGCAACCACCCCGAGGTCGTGCGAGATGAGGATGAGGCTCATCGAGTGGGCGCGTTGCACCTCACGCAGCAGGTCGAGCACCTCGCCCTGGGTGCTCGCGTCGAGCGCGGTGGTGGGTTCGTCGGCGATGAGCAATCGTGGCGCGGCGGCGAGCGCCGCAGCGATCGCAACCCGTTGACGCTGCCCTCCCGACAACTCAGAGGGAAACCGGCGGACGATGCTTGCGGGCAGCCGCACCTCCGCGAGGCGAGCGGCGACCTCATCGGCGATCTCCTTCTTGCTGCTCGCGCGCTGGCCCTCGGCGCGCCTGCGCGCGCGAATGGTCGACGCGATCTGCTCGCCGCAGCGCAGCACGGGGCTGAGGCTCGTGAACGGATCCTGCAGCAGCAGCACGACCTTGCGGCCTCGCACGCGACCCCACTGGGCGGCCGCAGCGCCGATCGTGTCGGCCGCGAGTGCGTAGCGCTCCTCGTCGATCTGTGCGGTGCCGCCCGCGTGTGTGCCGCGGGGCAGCAGTCCGGTGAGAGCCCGTGCGGTCATGCTCTTGCCCGAACCAGACTCGCCGATAATCGCGAGGGTGCGCCCGGGGGGCACGCTGAAGTCGAGTGGCTGCACGATGGTGCCCGCGGGGCCCTCGACGCTGAGGCCCGTGACGGCGACGCCCGTGAGCGCGACATCACTGGCAGTATTCCGAGTGATCCTGGTGACCTGTTCGTCGCTCACTGCAGCCCCCGCTCTCTCAGCCGCTCGCCGAGCTCATCGCCGAGCAGGTTGATGGCCATTGTGACGAGCACGATAAGCACGGCCGGCACGAGCATCATGGCGGGGTTGTCGAGGATCAGGCTGCGCCCATCAGCGATCTGGCGACCCCAGTCAGGGGTTCCAGGTGCGATGCCGATGCCAAGGAATGACAGGGACGACAGGGTCACGAGTGCGATGCCCGTATTCAGCATGAGGTTCGTCAGAATCAGCGGCCACACATTGGGCACGATGTGGCGAAACATGATGCGCGCCGGTGACAGCGAGAGCATCTGAGCGGCCTCCACGTAGGGGCGAGGCGTCTGCTCAGTGACTCCGGCACGCACGATACGAATGTCAGACGGAGCAAACAGCACGATGAGCATCAACACGGTGACCCAGTATCCGGCACCAAAGATGCCGGCGATCACGATGGCGACCAGCATGACGGGCAGCGAGAGCAGCACGTCGACGACGCGCCCGATGATGCTGTCGACGGTGCCGCCGAGATATCCCGCGAGTGTGCCGAAGAGCACGGCAAGCAGCATGGATCCGACGGCGATCACGACGGGCCCCGCGAT
>JAAZFP010000091.1 GCA_012511645.1 Microbacteriaceae bacterium | reverse complement strand
CGTGATGGCGCAATCGTGGTGGTGCGACCTGACCAATATGTCTCGCACCTGTTGCCGCTGACCGCTCGAGACGAACTCACGGAGTACTTCGCAGGCTTCCTGAGCGAACAAGCCTGATATGGCGGGAGCGCGTGCGGGCATGATCGCGTGACTCCCAAGAACGATGATGGCCCCGAGCGCACGCTCGGGGCCATCATCGTGTGTGGAGCTTATTCCGCGAAGCGGAAGAGCTTCTTGTTGGCGAACTCGAGCATGCCGACCTTGCCGAGCTCACGGCCGTAGCCAGACTTCTTCACGCCACCGAATGGCACGTCTGCGCCCTCAAGACCTGCGGCACCGATGAACACCATGCCGACGTCAAGCCGGTTGCCGACACGCTCAGCGCGCTCGCGATCGTCGCAGATCACGACTGAGCCAAGGCCGTACGGCGAAGAGTTTGCCAGCTCAATCGCCTCGTCATCGCTCGAGACCTTGTACAGCTGGGCGACTGGTCCGAACAGCTCCTGGCTGTAGACATCCATGCTCGGCGTCAGGCCACCAATGACGGTCGGCGTGTAGAAGTTGCCTTCGGGGGAATTGTTGCCTACGAGCACCTCAGCGCCCTGATCGATCGCTGCCTGCACCTGTGAGGTGAGATCGGCGGTCGCCTTTGCGGACGAGAGGGGGCCGTAGTTACCCTCATCAAGCGACTGCCCAGCGATTGCGGCGAGGAACTTCTCTTGGAACTCGTCGAAGAGGGTATCCATGACGACGATGCGCTTCGATCCGTTACAAGCCTGGCCTGTGTTCTCCATGCGCCCACCCCCAGCGTGCTCAACAGCGTGATCAAGATCGGCGGTGTCGAGCACCAGGAACACGTCGCTGCCACCGAGCTCAAGCACGCACTTCTTCAGGTGGCGGCCCGCCTGCTCAGCGACAATCGCGCCAGCGCGCTCCGAGCCGGTGAGCGACACGCCCTGTACGCGGTCATCGGCGATGATGGTCGAGATCTGCGCGTGTGAAGCAAATACATTGACATAGGCGCCCTTGGGGAACCCAGCGTCGAGGAAGATCTGCTCGAGCGCCGACGCTGACTCGGGGCACTGCTCAGCGTGCTTGAGCACCACCGTGTTGCCGAGAATCAGGTTTGGCACGGCAAAGCGAGCAACCTGGTAGTAGGGGTAGTTCCACGGCATGATGCCCAGGATCACGCCGATGCCCTGGAAGCGGAAGAAAGTCTTCAGGTTGTCCTCAACCTCAAGCTCTTCGTCTGCGAGCCACTTTTCAGCGTTCTTCGCGAATGCCTCGGTGATGTTGCCCGAGAACTCTGCCTCGCCGATCGCCTGGTCGAGTGGCTTGCCCATCTCGCGGTTGATAATTGCGCCAAGCTCATCCTGGCGCTCGTAAAACAGCTCTGCGGCGCGCTGTGCGAGCGCGGCGCGCTCAGCCACGGTGGTGTTGCGCGACCACTCGGAGTAGGCCTGCTGAGCGTCACTCAGCGCCGCCTCAATATCTGCGTCAGTGGCATCGGGAAAACTCTTGATTGTTTCGCCGGTTGCCGGGTTGATGACGGCGTACTTGCCCATTGCGGTCACTCCTTTGGTGAACTTCGTTGTTGACGGGATCACAGCCAGTCTGACACATTGGCACCCGCGGCTCCATCTTTTCGGAAAAGTCTGTGAAAACACACCGATTCGGGTGATATCAGCAGGTCATAGATGACAAATGTTCGAAATCAGTTGAGTGTGTGGGTGGAGCGAGCGAAATGGTTACCCCTTGTGTGCGGGCAACTGAATGGCCGCAGTATCGGGGATCGGACTCGCATCCTTGCCGCGGAGATCGGGGAGCCACCGTGCGCTGATCACTGACGCAAACGCTGTTGCAACGAGGAAGAGGGTCGACACGAAAATGCCGCCAATCGCGCCATTCGCGTCAATGGTGACACCGGCAATCGCTGTGCCGAGCGCGACACCGATCAGCTGGCCTGTGCCCACCCAGCCGTACGCCTCGGCAGTTTCAGAGAACTTCACGGTCGAGCTGACCACGGTGAAGAGAGCCGCAAACATGGGGGCGACACCAAAGCCACCAAAGAAGAGCGCCACACAGAGCAAAATCGGGTCGAGGCTGATCAGACACACGGCGGTGCCGACTAACACAATGAGTGAACGGAACACCATCGACCAAGGAGTGATGTCGCGGTGACCCAGAATGAGCCCACCGACAATCGAACCGATCGAAAACACGGCGAGCACGATGCCCGCTTCGATTCCCTCATGACCAAACGCTGCGACGACACCGGTTTCAAGAGCCGCGAACGAGGCGACAAACAAGAAGCCAACCACCGTCGAAATGATCACCGTGGGGCGAGTGAGCACCGCGCCGAACCTGCGTCGTGACGGAGGAATGCGCACCCGGCCCAGCTCGGGGCTGGTGATGAACCAGAGCCCACCGCCAGCCATAAAGACCGCGGCAAGCAGCAGCCCCCACACGGTGCTGAGCTGGGTGGACACGAACACCGCAGCCACCGGACCAATGATCCAAATGATTTCTTGGGCTGAGGCATCGAGTGAGAAGAGGCCCGACACCTGGTTTCCCGGCACCATCTTTGGGTAGATCGTACGCACTGCCGGCGTCACGGGAGGCGTCGTGATGCCGATGAGGAATGCGACCACAGCGAGCACCGTCAACGGCATCAGCGTGAGGGCGACAAGCACTAAGAGCCCCGAACAAAACACCGTCGTGACAGAAAGCACCGAACGCATGCCGAGTCGTCCCATCAGACGACTCGTCAGCGGCCCCGCGATTGCTTGACCGACGCTTTGTGCCGCAAGGATCACTCCCGCCGAGGTGTAGTTGCCGTACTGCAGCTGAATGTGCAGCAGCAGGGTGATGGAGAGCATGCCGAAGGGGAATCGTGCCGTCAGCTGAGACAGCAGAATCCGAAACACTCCCGGTGTGCGCGCCAGGTCGCGATAGATGCCCACCAGGGGATTCTAGTGCCCCGAAAGTGCTTTGCGAATGCGCTGCAGCGAGACCGGCTCGGCGGTCTTGAGTGACTGCGCAAAGAGACTGACTCGAAACTCTTCCAGCAGCCATCGGGTGCGCACGAGCGACTCTGGCGCATCCGCAGGCAACGGTATCTTGCCACCGGCCTCTGTGAACAGTGCGTACGCCCGGTCGCTCTCGTTTTGCCACGCTCGATCTCGGCCGGGTTCGGCGGTGAGCGCCTGCATACGAAGGCGGATGGCCTGCAGATAGATTGGAACACGCGCGAGCCTTGTCAGCCCGCCTCGAGACACAAACCCCTCACCGCTCGGTGTGGCCCAGATCAGCCCGTTCATCTGTGTGCTCGCATCGGTGACCTGACCGAGCACCTGCAGCGACTTTGCGGCGTCGATCGCTTTGCGTGCGAGTCGCGCTTCGTTCAGTACGCGTGCGGTGAGTGCGATCCCTCGGTAGATCTCGTCGATGAGCGCACGCGCGTAGTCGTTTGCAATGGTCTCAAAGGTGTCCTGGCGCCAGACGAGACCATCGGCTGCGACACGCCTGATCATGTCATCGGCGACCGCGAGGGCCACGTCGGCAATCGCGTCGTCGAGGGTGCGGTAGGGGCCGGCGCTGAGCAGGAGCTTCTCATCATTCGAGAGGTGTTCCCGCACATAGCTCGCAGGGCTCGGTGAACTCAGTGCGAGCAACCGTCGCACCCCGCGCCTGGTGAGGCGAGCCTGCTCATGCTCATCGGCGACGAGGACGAGGTCGACGGAGGCGCGACGATCGACCAGGGCGGGGTAGGCGCGCACGGTTCCGGCGCCAGCGCGTCCACCCGCGTAGGTGCTGTCCACATGCCGGGGGAGATCTCCAAAGCTCCATGAGGTGAGGCCCGTTTGCTCGAGGGAGTGTTTTGGGAGCGCGGCCTGCGCGACTCGTGCGACGCCCTTGGTCGCCTGCTCTCGATGCGTCTGCTGCAGCGATGAGAGGTTCTTGCCGGTGCCAACCGTGCGACCTCGGCCATCAACCACGCGGTAGGTGGGGGTGAGGTGCGGTGGCAACTTGCTCACATCGAAGTCTTCTGCCGAGACCTTGAGACTGGCCTTTCGCTGGATCTGGGCCGCAAGGAGCTCGCGCAGCGAGGCGCCGGGCTGGCTGAGAAGCGGCTCGATCTCGGCGAGCAGGGTTCGCGCCCAATCGGCGGCTGGCACCACATGTTTGCGAATCGCCTTCGGCAGGCTGCGAATGAGCGCGGTGACGAGCTCCTCTCGAAGCCCAGGCACGAGCCGCTCAAAGTCGGCCGCTGACATTCGCGGCAAGAGTGGCAACGGCACATTCACCGTGACGCCGTCGTCCTCGGCTCCGGGTTCGAAGCGATACCGCAGCTTCAGTGTTTGGTCGCCGTGCCGCCACTCCCTCGGAAACTCTTGCTCGTCAACGCCGGGTGACTGCTCGTCGACCAACAAATCCTCGCGCCGCAGCGTGAGCAGCTTCGGGGTCTCGCGCTGTGCGCGCTTCCACCATCCTTCGAAATCTCGCACGTTGGTGACGTCTGCCGGAACGCGCGCGTCGTAGAACGCAAAGACGGTGTCGTCATCACCGAACAGGCCACGCTGGCGGCTGCGATCCTCGAGTTGCCGGAGCTCGCGCCGTAACTGCTGGTTGGCGCGGTCAAACGCCTGGGGCGAATCCCATTCACCATCGACGAGTGCGTGGCGAATGAACAGCTCGCGTGCGAGCGGCACATCGAACCGTGACAGTTGCACACGGCGATTCGCCACCAGTGGCACCCCATAGAGCGTCACACGCTCATAGGCAACTGCAGCGCCCTGCGATTTCTCCCAGCGAGGCTCGCTGATCTGGCGCTTCGCGAGTGGCCCGGCAAGCGTCTCGGCCCATGCCGGGTCAATCGCCGCGTTATTGCGCGCAAACAGGCGACTCGTCTCGACAAGTTCAACACTCATCACGACCTCGGGCGGCTGTTTTGCGAGCACCGATGAGGGGTGCAGGGCAAAGCGGTGGCCGCGGGATCCGAGATATTCCTGTGCGGGCTTGCGAGCGCTGCGGCCAGTGCGACCACCTGCTGCCCGTCGGTCTTGCAGGTCGTCGCGCACGCCCAGGTGCGACAGCAGACCCGCAAGCACGGAGCGGTGCACCGCCTCTGCCGAGCCGCCCTCTGCCAAACCGCCATCGGTTGAGTGAGCCTCAGCTCGACGCACGCTCGCAATGCGTGAGATCTGACGGTCTAGATCCATCCACTCTCGCACCCGGAGGTAGTTCAAAAACTCGGCTTTGCAGAGTCTGCGAAAGGCGCTCGATGAGAGCGAGCGTTGCTGTTCGCGAAGATAGTTCCAGAGGTTGAGCAGCGTCATCAGGTCTCCGAGTGGGTCGCTGAATCGGGCATGCATCTCGTCGGCCCTGCCGCGCTGTTCAGCGGGGCGTTCGCGCACGTCTTGCACGGTGAGACCAGCAGCCAGGGCAATCACCTGTGGCACCACGCCGTGCGATTTGGCTTCGACCACCATGCGTGCGAACCGCGGCTCAATGGGCAGGCGAGACAGCTCGCGGCCAATGCGAGTCACCCGAGGCGCTGATCCTCGAGCAGTGCGCACCGCACCCAGTTCTTCGAGCAGCGCGAGGCCATCACGAATGTCGCGTCGGTCGGGCGGGGTGAGAAAGGGGAACTCTTCAATTGCGCCGAGGCCGAGGCTCAGCATTTGCAGAATGACGCTCGCAAGCCCGGTGCGCAGAATCTCGGGTTCGGTGAATGCCGGCCGAGCCTCGAAGTCGTCTTCGCTATAGAGCCTGATGGCGATACCTGGGCTGGTGCGGCCCGATCGGCCGCTGCGCTGATTCGCGCTCGCCTGTGAGATCGCTTCGATCGGGAGCCGCTGCACCTTGCTGCGCGAACTGTAGCGGGAGATGCGGGCGGTGCCAGCATCGATGACGTAGCGAATGCCTGGCACTGTGAGGCTGGTTTCTGCCACATTCGTTGCGAGCACTACCCGGCGGCGACTGGATGTTGGCCGTTCAAACACGCGATGCTGCTCAGCCGCGCTCAATCGGCCGTAGAGCGGCAAAATATCGAACTGCTGGGCAGGCTGAAGCCTCGTGTTCAGGGCGCGGAGAGCGTCGGCGGCATCGCGAATCTCTGCTTCGCCGCTGAAAAATGCGAGCACATCGCCCGGTGCTTCGCGACCAAGCTCGCCCACCGCATCAACAACGCCCTCGAACAGGTCTCGTTCAACCGGATGGGTGCGCGCGTTCGCCGGGCGCTGTGCTGCGTTCGGGCGGCCCGACTGGGGATCATCGCTCGGCACATCGGCATCGACCGTGAGCGGCCGGTAGCGAAGCTCAACCGGATAGGTGCGCCCCGACACCTCAATGATGGGCGCTGGGACGCCGTGTTGGTCGGCAAAGTGCTCAGCGAACGACTGGGGGTCGATTGTCGCACTCGTAATGATGACTTTGAGGTCGGGCCGCCGAGGCAACAGCGTCTTCAGATAGCCAAGCAAGAAGTCGATGTTGAGGCTGCG
>JAAZFP010000090.1 GCA_012511645.1 Microbacteriaceae bacterium | reverse complement strand
GTTGATCGTGAAGCTTGGCGTTGATGTCTGGAACGAGCGTTTCTGACCCGCTGCGGGTGCATGCGGGTGCGCAGCCGGAAATCTGTGGAACACCATGGGTGCGCGCAGCAGTCGGTGTTCGGTACGGTGAGAGCGGGCGCAGCACACAGCGGAGGATTGCATGGCATACGAGACGATTACCTGGCAGGTTGACGACGATGGCGTCGCGCTGCTCACCCTGAACCGACCTGAGCAGCTCAACGCGTTCACCTTCGAAATGGCCTACGAGCTGTTGCATGTGTTCGAGCACGCGGCTCAGGATGACTCGGTGCGGGCCGTGGTCGTGACTGGCGAAGGAAGGGCGTTTTGCGCCGGGATGGAGCTCAACAGCGCAGGCGACGACGCAACCGAAGACGCGCAGCACACCTCACCTGCAGAGGATGCGGCGGCGCGTTCGATCGCCGTGCGCAAAAGTGGAAACGTGTATGGAGTGAGCGACTCGGTCGAATTCACGACCGAAGAGTTCTACGAGGCTTACGAAGAGCCACCGTTTGACGACGGCGTGCGCGACCTCGGCGGCAAACTCACGCTCGCAATCAACGCACTGCCGAAGCCGGTGATCGCAGCGATCAATGGCGCCGCCGTTGGCATCGGGGCAACGATGACGCTCGCTATGGATGTGCGGCTCGCCTCGACGAAGGCCAAGATCGGCTTCGTGTTCGGGAGGCTCGGCATCGTCCCCGAGGCTGCCTCGACCTGGTTCTTGCCGCGCATCGTCGGCATGCAGCAGGCGCTTGAGTGGGTCTACAGCGCCGATATTTTGACCGCAGAGCAGGTGCGAGACGGCCGTTTGGTGCGGTCGGTGCATGAGCCGGACGAGTTGCTCGACGCCGCGATGACGCTGGCCCGGTCATTTGTCGTGCACCGATCGCCGGTGGCGGTGGGCCGCACCAAGCAGCTGATGTATCGAAACTCGGGAGTGTCAACGCCCCTCGAGGCGCACCTTGCCGACTCCCTTGCCATGTTCCACACGACAAACGGTGACGGTATCGAAGGGGTCGCAGCATTTCTCGAAAAGCGGGACCCAAAGTTCACCGTCTCGGTGTCTGAGATTCCCGAGGTGTTTCGTCCCGGTACCTGAGCAGCGCTGAACTTAGCCGCGTGGCTCTACCCACACCCACTCGGGATGCTTCGGTGATCGGCCGTCGCCGCTTGAGCGGCCGGTGAGACGGCGACCGATCCACGGCAGCACATGCTCGCGCGTGTAGCGCAACTGATCGCGTCGCGAGGGTGCAGGTTTCGGATCGGCGTCGATCACCCAGTCGCTGGGACGCTCGTGGCCGAGTGTGCGCAGCACGTTGCTGGCCACCCGGTGGTGCCCGACGGGTGCGAGGTGTAGCCGATCGAGTGACCAGTATTCGCGACGTGCGAGCACGGGGTCGCTCCAGTTGTCGCACATGCGAATGCCGAGCTCGTCGGCCACCGCAGTCGCGGCGATGGTGAGTGCATCACCCTTTGTCTTGACGTGCTCGCCTCGGGGAATGCCGATCGTCGGGTTTGCACCCGCGAGCAGCAGAGGCTCGGTGCCGGAATCGATGACCCTGCGAAGCGCGCGTTCAGTTTCACCGACCACCCACGGAATATCGGTGCCGGGGCGCAGCATGTCGTTGCCGCCCCCATTAAAACTGAGCAGTGTGGGCTCGAGCGCCAAGGC
>JAAZFP010000410.1 GCA_012511645.1 Microbacteriaceae bacterium | reverse complement strand
CGGTTCGGGTGCTGGATCAGGAGCTCACCGAGATCGCACACTCGCAAGGCAAAATGGCAAAGTTTCGCCTGCGCAACATCGGGTTTGTGTTCCAGTCAGGGAACCTGATCCCCGCACTGACTTCGGCAGATCAGTTGCGGTTGGTGAATAAGCTCGCGGGTGGCCCCTCGTCGTTTGACCCACTTCCACTGCTCGACGCCGTCGGCATGGCGCATAAGGCAAAGAGTTTGCCCCGCCAGCTCTCCGGCGGTGAGCGGCAACGCGTCGGTATCGCTCGTGCGCTGGTAACCCGCCCCGGTCTGCTGTTGGTCGACGAGCCCACCGCGGCGCTTGACCGTGCACGTAGCCAGCAGATCGTGGCTCTCCTTGCCGAGCAAAGCAAGACACACGGCGTTGCCACCATGATGGTGACGCACGATCACGAAGTGCTGGGTCACTGCGATCGTGTGCTCGAAATGGTTGACGGCAAGCTGGGGGCTTTCGAACCCGCTGCAGCGTAAGCACTGCAGCGCGCTATTCGCCGTCCAGGGTGTGTGGACGGGAGTATGGTCAGTATGAAGACTCACTTGATATTGGCGGAAGGGGGAGAGCGTGCCTCGCATCACTGCTAGCACCGTTGCGGAGCACCGGGCGAACCAGGAGCGGCTCCTGCTTGATGTGGCACACGCGATCCTCGAAGAGACCGGCGAGATTGCGAGCATGCGTGATGTCGCGGTGCGCGCCGGGCTCGCGAGGTCGAGCGTCTACAACTACTTCGAGTCAAAAGAAGCCCTGTTGCAGGCGATGGTGCAGGATGTGTTTCCGAAGTGGACCGAGCGCATTACCGGAGCGATGGCTGCCGAAGCAGAGCCGAGCGGACGTTTGGTCTCGTACGCGGTCGAGAATCTCAAGCTTGTGCACGAGGGGGCACACGCCGTGGGGTCGGCACTTGCCGCGCTCACTCCCGGTGAGGCACTCGATGAACAGGCAACTCGCATGCACCGTGCCATTCAGGAGCCACTGATGCGCGCTCTCGACGAACTCGGGGTCGCCGACTCAGAAGGCATCAGCGAACTGATTAACGCAGTGATTCACGCCTCGACCCAGCGACTCGAGTCCGGTCAACCGTTCGACCAGGTCGAGGCGAACCTGGTCGCCGTCATTGAGCCGATGGCTGTGGGACTCCAGCGTCAGAGTGCTCCGACTCATCGCGCTGCGGATGCAGCCGGAACGTAGTCAAGAATCCGACCGCAAGGAACGCCGCACCGATATATGCCGACCACTTGGTGCCGGCGGTGAATGCCTCAGCGGCGGCGGCACCGACGTCGGGATCCTTGGCGGTGATTGCGGGGATCGCGGCACCGGCCGAACGGTCAAGTGTCGTCACAAGTTCCGAACGAGCCTCGCTCGGCAGTGACGCAAAGTCCTGTTCGAGGGTTTGCTCGAAGTGGGCGCCGCTTGCGGTGAACAGCACCGTGCCGAGGATCGCAATGCCCAGCGCGGAACCAATCTGTCGAGCGGTGCTCTGCGTGCCTGATCCTTGGCCAGAGAGCTCCTTCGGTACCTCAATCAGGATGACCCCCGTGAGCTGAGCAGTCGCCAGACCCACACCGAGACCGTAGAAGAAGAGGCACGGGACCAGGATCACCCAGGTCGATCCTGCGGAAAGCCCAATGGCAAGGGCAAGGATGCCAGCGAACTCAAGAAATAGGCCAACACGTACAATCGCGATCGGGGTCATTTTCTTCAACATGCCGCTGGACATGCCGCTCGCCATGAATGAGCCCACCGCGAGCGCGAGGAGCACGAAGCCGGTTTGCAGCGCGCCGTAGCCGGCAACGTTCTGCAGCCACAGGGGAATCGCGAGCAGAATGCCGAACTCGCCTAGCGAGACGATCAGGGCAGCGATATTGCCGTTGCGGAACGACGGAATGCCGAACAGTGCGAGCGACAAGAGGGAAGGCTTGCCGAGTCGTTCCCGACGCTTCGCCCTGGTGATGAACACGATGACCGCGATCACGGTGATCACGAACGAAATCGGCACGATGGAGACGTCGAACGGCCACTTCCAGTCACCGACTGTGAAAGGCGCGTCAGGTTTCGACTGCCACCAGCCGTATGTTCTGCCCTCAATGAGGCCAAAGACCAGGGATGCGCTGGCGATCACCGAAATGAGCGCACCGACCACATCGATTCACTCGGTGGATCGCTGCTCGACGTTGTCAGAGATCGTGAGCAGCAGACCGATGATAATGATGATGCCGAGCGGAATGTTGATGCCGAAGGCCCAGCGCCACGAGAAGTACTCTGTGAGCCAGCCGCCAAGCAGAGGGCCAAGGGCAACCGTGCCACCAATGGTTGCGCCCCAGATCGCGAACGCGATCCCGCGCTCACGGCCGGTGAAGCCGGTGTTGATGATGGAGAGCGTGGTCGGCATCACCATTGCTCCGCCCACACCCTGAATAATGCGGGCGAGAATGAGGAGTTCACCATTCGGTGAGAGTGCAGCAAAGACTGACGCGCCTGCGAAAATGATGACACCGAGGATCAGCAGCTTCTTGCGACCGAAACGGTCGGCGAGTGCGCCAAACACGAGGAGGAGCGCGGCAAATACGAGGGTGTAGCTCTCTTGCACCCATTGCACCTGAGTTGAGGTGATGCCGATGTCGTCGACGATGGTGGGAATGGCGACGTTCACGATGGTGGCGTCGACGATGATCATCGCGACGGAGAGGCTAATGAAGAGCAGCCCCAGCCACTTTTTGCGTGTGGTATTCATGAGGTAAGTGTATTTTCTCGACACCCCGTCGGCAAGCCGAGCGGTTCACGAGTACTGGCGCGTCGCATCGGTCGCGCCAGTAGCCTGGGCACAGCTTCAGCGGGGGTGAGAAAGGGATTGGGTCTTCCCGTTGCTCGCGACACAGGATCCTTGCACGTCCTGAATCGCGGCGGTATCGCCCTGCGATATGCGGTAAATTTCTCGCTTCCAGCGAGAAATCAACGATTTCAGATTCGGGGTAGGGTTTGAGAACTGTCTATGCAGAAGCCCGGTAATGGGAGAGACTCAAACCTTCGAGCGAGGAAATTATCCTTGAAATTGGAAATTGGTGCTGTCGATATGGGTGGCTGACGCCGACCGACTTCACGGAGCAATGGACGAACGAACGTCACCCGTATATAAGGGGTCTGCTGAACACGTGCAGATCGAAGTGCTAAGAGCAATCGTCCAGCAGAGCCACCTCGGCAGCCTGGGCGCCCTTAATTTCCTGGACCTTCTGCGATTGCATCTCGCGTGCCATCGGCCCGATAACTGCGGTAAGCCCGGCATACACTTGCTCAGGTTGCTGCCCCGACTCCAACAATCGTGTGGAGGCGTGTATTACCGAGTTGATAAGCTCACCGAGCCCCTCAGGGTTTTGAACGCCGAGTTCGGTAAGGGTCTCAATCAATGGCTCTTGTATTGCACGATGCATCTGTGTGGCTTGTTCGTTGAGAGCTTCGCCGGGTGAGAGGGCGGCGAGTGCGGAGCCGACGGCGTGCGCCCCTTCCTCGACGAGCTGCACGTTGGCCAGCGCATAGGCAATGATTCGTCCGCTGAGTTCGGGCTCGGCGGCCATCGCGTTCGTGACACGCTCGGTCCACTTCGGGAACACATCTTGTACGAGCGCGTTGAGGAGCGCCTCGCGGGAACCGAAGTAGTGGTAGACACTAGATCTCGCGAGACCCGCTCGCTCAGCAACTTCCCGCATGCTTGTGACATCGCCAGTTTCTTCGAGAATCGCGTGCGCTGCATCAAGAATGAGGCGCTCTTGTTGAGCGCGGTGTTGCACGATCGTGGCTGCACTAATTTTGGGCACTGCGATCGCCTCCTCTCTCCACACATGGTGTCTGTCTTTGAACATACACCTCGGTGTCTGGAGATAGGGCTAGTGGACGCTCGCAGCCACACTCGTTTCAAACGCGCTTAGGCGTCCGTCGACCATCTCTACCACGCGGTCGCAGTGACCAATCACGTCATGATCATGCGTCACCATAATGGTCGCAACCCCTCGTTCGTGGCTCTGCTCAGCAAGGAGCGCCACAATCTGCTGACTACGTGAACGATCAAGTGCCGACGTCGGCTCGTCAACGAGCAGCAGGCCTGGGTTCGTGACAAATGCGCGTGCGATTCCCACACGCTGGCGT
>JAAZFP010000089.1 GCA_012511645.1 Microbacteriaceae bacterium | reverse complement strand
GTGCAGGACATTGTGCCCGACCGTGATGCCGGCATCGGGTCAATCGCGACGGTCATCGGCGCGAAGCGCACGGTGCGGTTGTCAATGGTGCTGTGGATCGCGGCCGGCGCCCTCATGCTCGCCACCCCCTGGCCCGGGCCCCTCGCAGCGATTGTGCTCGTGCCCTACCTCATCAACTGCGCACCCTGGTGGTTCGTCAGCGACGAGCGGGCGGCCGAGACGAATCGATCCTGGCGCCGATTCATCTGGCTCAATTACTTTTCAGGTTTTCTTGTCACCCTCATCATGATTCTGTTCTGGAGTTTCACCTCATGACACACACCCCCGAAACAACCACTCCGGCGAAAAGCCGCGTGCCCAAGTGGCTGCGCGTGCTGCTGCCCGCGGCGCTCATTTTGATCTGGCTCGCCGGCGCCGGCATCGGCGGCCCCTATTTCGGCAAGGTCGGTGAGGTTGCCTCGAACGACCAGACTTCGTACCTGCCCTCCTCGGCTGACGCCACCAAGGTGCAAGAGCTGTTCGGCGAGTTCAACGACTCTCACGCGATCCCTGCGGTCGTCGTGTTTGTTGGCGAAGAAGAACTTACCGACAGCCAGGTCGACACCCTGCAGACGGCCGGCGATGACCTTCCCTCCATTGAGGGAGTGGGCGACGAGATTTCGCCGCTCATCGCCTCCGAGTATGGGCTCGCGCTCGAAGCGTTCGTGCCCATCGACAGCGACGGTGACATCGCCGACGCGGTCGTGGCGATCTCGGTTCACCTGAACGAGGCAGCCCCAGATGGCGTCACGGCGTTCGTCACCGGCCCCGCCGGGTTCACGGCCGACCTCGTGCAGGGCTTTGCCGGCATCGACGGGCTGCTGCTGCTCGTGGCACTCGGCGCGGTGTTCATCATTCTGATCATCGTCTACCGCTCGTTCCTGCTGCCGATCGCGGTGCTCTCCACGAGCCTCTTTGCCCTCACCGTCGCGCTGCTCACCGTGTGGTGGCTCGCAAAGGCGGGCATCCTGCTGCTCAGCGGCCAAACCCAGGGCATCCTGTTTATTCTCGTGATTGGCGCCGCCACCGACTACTCGCTGCTCTACGTCGCACGCTACCGCGAAGAGCTGCGGGTGCAGCAAGACAAGTGGGTGGCGAGCATGCGAGCGATCCGCGGATCGTTCGAGCCGATTCTCGCCTCCGGCGGCACCGTCATCGCGGGTCTCATGTGTCTCTTGCTGAGCGACCTGAAGTCGAACAGCACGCTCGGCCCCGTCGCCTCAATCGGCATCGTCTTCGCGATGCTGTCCGCGCTCACCCTGCTACCCGCGATTCTCTATGCGATGGGCCGCGCAGCCTTCTGGCCAAAGCGCCCCAAGTACGAGCCCGAGGTGGTTGCCGCCGAGGGCGGCGTGCCCTCGAAGGGGCTATGGCCCGCCGTCGGTCGCCTCATTCGCAAGGCACCCCGCATCGTGTGGGTCGCCACCACGCTCGTGCTGCTGGCCGGAGCGCTCGCCGTGCCGCAGCTGCAGGCGCAGGGGGTCGCGCAGTCTGACCTCGTCATCGGCTCCTCCGAGGCGCGCGACGGTCAGGTCGCGCTCGGTGAGCACTTCCCGGGCGGATCGGGCAGCCCCGTCAACATCGTCGTCAATGAGGCTGACATGCAGACCGTCGTGGATGAGCTGCTCGCGAACCCCGGTATCGACAGCGTCAGCTTCACCAGCGCCGACTCACCGTCAGGCAGCGCACCCATCACCGAAGACGGCATCGTCGTGTTCGGCCCTCCCGGCACCCCCGAGCCAGAGCCCACGGTGGTCGACGGCCAGGTACTGCTGCAGGGCACGCTCGCCGACGCGGCCGACTCTGACGCGGCGCAAGAGACCGTGCGCGAGCTGCGCGAGACCTTCGCACACGACGGCACGGGCGCGCTCGTCGGCGGTGTCACCGCGACCGCGATCGACACGAACGACGCGTCGATCCACGACCGCAACCTGATCATTCCGGTCGTGCTCGTCGTCATCCTGTTCATTCTGATGGTGCTGCTGCGCTCGGTGCTCGCGCCGATGCTGCTGATCCTCACGACAGTGCTCTCGTTCGGCACGGCGCTCGGGGTGGCGGCGGTCGTGTTCAACGGCATCTTCCAGTTCCCAGGCGCAGACCCCGCGGTGCCGCTCTACGGCTTCGTGTTCCTGGTCGCGCTCGGCATCGACTACAACATCTTCCTCGCCACCCGCGTGCGGGAAGAGTCGAAGCTACACGGCACCCGCGAGGGCATCATCAGGGGCCTGTCGGTCACCGGCGGGGTCATCACCTCGGCGGGCATGGTGCTCGCGGCAACGTTCGCGGCGCTGTCGGTCATTCCGATTCTGTTCCTGCTGCAGATCGCGTTCATCGTGGCGTTCGGTGTGCTGCTCGATACCTTCCTCGTGCGCGCGTTTCTCGTGCCGGCGCTGTTCTTCGACATTGGGCCAAAGGTGTGGTGGCCGTCGAAGCTCGCGAAGGAGCAGGATGGTGGCCGCAAGGCGCACCGGCATGCTCCTCCCGTTGAAGCTGGCCCTATGGTTACCTCAGACCGGTAGGCTGCGAGCATGAGCGCGAAGCGGGTCGTCATCACGGGAGCCTCCGGACTGATCGGGGGCGCCCTGACCGCCTCGCTTCGCGCCGACGGCGTCGAGGTCACACACCTGGTGCGCCGGGCACCCGCCGCGCCGCACGAAGTGCGGTGGCAGCCGGGCACTGCCGCACTCGACCCGGCCGTGCTTGCCGGCGCCGACGCGGTCGTGAACCTCAACGGGGCGAGCATCGGCAAGCTGCCGTGGGGGCGCCGCTACCGCGAGACCCTGCGCAGCTCACGCATTGACCCGACGCGCACCCTCGCGACCGCAATCCGTGAGCTCGGCCCCGAAGCGCCGCACTTCGTGTCGGCCTCGGGCATCAGCTTCTACGGCAGCCGGCCCGGCGTCACCCTCACCGAGGCGAGCGCGTCAGGCGACACGTTTCTCGCGCAGCTCTGCGTCGAGTGGGAGCGCGAGGCGCTCGGCGCCAGCAGCGCGGCCCGGGTCGCCCTTCTGCGCACCCCGCCCGTGCTGCACCCGCAGGGCGTGCTGAAGCCGCTCGTACTGCTCACGAAACTCTGCGTCAGCGGCCCGCTCGGCCGAGGCACTCAGGTATGGCCGTGGATCACGCTCGACGATGAAGTGCGGGCCATTCGTCACATCATCGACCACGGCATCGAGGGGCCCGTGAACATGACCGGGCCAGAGCTCGTCACCGCAAACGAAACGGGGCGCGAGCTCTCCCGCCAGCTGCGCCGGCCGTTTCTCTTGCCCGCGCCCGCGTGGGCGCTGCGACTCGCACTCGGTCGCGACGCCGCAGACTCCCTGCTGCTGTCTGACACGGCGGCCGTGCCCGAGGTACTGCACGACACCGGGTTCACGTTTGAGCAGCCCACCCTCGCAGTGGGCATCGCCGCGGGGCTGGGCTAACTGCCTTATTCTTCAGCCGGCAGCGCCCTCACCGCGCGCCGATCAGCGATCAGCGCATCGCGCACGCGGCGACGCAGCACCTTGCCTATCAGTGACTTCGGCAGTTCCTCCCACACGAGGTAGGTGGAGGGGCGCTTGTACTCGGCGAGGTGCTCACGAGCGAACTCGCGTGCGGCACCCTCGTCGAAGCTCGCGTCCGGCTCGAGGATCACCGCGGCCGTCACGACCTCAGCGCCGCCGCCGCGCGGCACACCGACCACCGCGCACTCGGCGACGCCCGGCAGCCTGGTGATCACCGCTTCGACCTCGCTCGGCGCGACGTTGAAGCCGCCCGTAATGATGAGCTCCTTCTTACGGTCGACCACCGTCACGAAACCCTCCTCGTCCTGCACCACGAGATCCCCGGTGCGCAGCCAGCCACCCTCGAGCAGCGTCGCCGCGGTCTCTTCGGGCCGGTTCCAGTACCCCTGAAACACCTGCGGCCCACGAATGAGCAGCTCGCCGGTCTCGCCAAGCGCGACCTGACGCTCTGGGTACTCGGGATCAACCACCCGAATATCGGTGGAGGGGAACGGCAGGCCGATCGCCCCAATCTTGCGGTGATCGGTGAAGGGGTTCGCGAGCGCCACGGGGCTCGTCTCGGTCAGGCCATACCCTTCGTTCAGCATGCTGCCGGCGAGCTCCTCCCACCGCTTCACAATCGCGGGGGTCAGCGTCATCGCGCCAGAGATCGCATAGACGACGCCGCTCAGATCGAGCTTGCCGTCGCGCGCAACGCGGGCGAGCCGGTCAAACATGGGCGGCACCGCGGGCACAAAGGTGGGCGGAAAGCGCTTCGCAGCCTGCGCGACAAGCTCAGGGTCGAAGGTCGGAAAGAGCACCGCGCGCGAGCCCGTCTCAACCGAGTAGATGACCGAGAGCAGCAGGCCGAAGGAGTGGAACATCGGCAGCAGACCGTAGATGCTTCCCTCGCCGCGGGTAAACTCTGGCATCCACGCGGCGCCCTGACGGGCGTTCGCCCACAGGTTCGCGTGCGTAATCATGGCGCCCTTCGGCGTGCCGGTCGTGCCCGAGGTGTACTGCAGGCACGCGAGATCGGTGGCTGCGGGGCGAGGATGCGCGACCGGCAGCGGCGCCGTGCGCTCAAGCTGGGCAAAGGCGACGGTGCCGGGGGCGGGCGCGGTGAGCTTCGCGCGCGACTCGCGGGCCTTGGCGATCGGGAGGCTCAGAGCGAGACGCATGGTGAGTGGCATCGCGCGGGTCACATCAACCGAGATGACAGTGCGAATGCCGAGATCCTTGGGCAGTGACTGAATGGTGGGGGCAACCTTACTCCAGGCGATGACCACCTGCGCGCCGTGATCGCGAAACTGCACCTCAAGTTCGTCGCGAGTGTAGAGCGGATTGTGCTCGACCACGACCGCGCCAAGGCGCAGCACCGCGTAGAAGGCGATGACGTGCTGGGGCGCGTTCGGCATGACGAGGGCGACCCGGTCGCCCTCCTTCACCCCGAGCCCCTTGAGGCCGTTCGCCACGCGGGCAACCCGGTCGCCGAGCTCGCGGTAGCTGAGCGTGGCGCCAAAGAAGGCGATCGCGTCGCGGTCATTCCACTGCGTGACGCGCTCATCGAGCAGGTCAATCAGCGACCCCGTGACAGGCTCGATATCGATCGGGGTGTCAGGGGCATAGAACCGGTTCCAGGCGCGGGTGTCGTTCAGGTGCATGCTTTAAGGGTATCGAGCGCCCGTGCCCGGGTGGCCTTCAGGTCGACGATCGGCGGTAACGCCAAGCTCGCAGGCGCGTACCTCGCCACATAGGTGCCGTCAGGGTCGAACTTCTGC
>JAAZFP010000088.1 GCA_012511645.1 Microbacteriaceae bacterium | reverse complement strand
GTGAGCACACCGCCTGGCTGTTCGGAAGCTGCTGCCTGAGCGCTCGAGAGAAACCGTGCGAGGTGCAGGCCAGCACCGCGCACTTCAGCTTCGCCAGTCGCTGGATTCATACGCACGCGAACCGAGTCAGCGACCAAGAGTTCTTGCATGTGTCCATGCTCGCATAGGGTGGTTGAGTGATCATACGTGAGGTGGCCTGGCCCTGTGATGCAGCTGCAGTTGCTCGCTCGCTTGCGCGGTCATCTGCCTGGTTTTGGCTCGACGGCGCGGCCCCCTCACAACGAGCAAGTTACAGCTATCTCGGTGAGGCACGAACGGTGCACTCGGCGGTGGTGGGAAACGAGCGGGCGTTTCTGCAGCAGCTCCGTGACCTGAACGATGCTGATTTGGTGCCCGTGTTCTCTTACGAGTACGGGGTGGCGCTCCTAGACGAAACCTCGGCTGGCGATTCGGTTGCCCCGGCATTTGCAATCGAGCCGGAGGTCACCCTTGTGCTTGACCACGATGCTGAGCGTGCATGGCTTCGGGCGGCAACAGAGCACGCATGCGATGAATGGCTGGAGCGACACGGCGAGGCGCTGAGCGCTGCCGATGCCGGCGCTGACCGTCCAGCATCATCCGGGTCAGCTCCTGACGATGCGTGGCGCACCTCAGGCGCGGAGTATCTCCAACAAATCGCCGACTGTCAGCAGGCGATCGCCGATGGTGATGCGTATGTGCTGTGCCTGACCGATACCGCCGAAGTCCCGATATCGGCGCCCCAGCCGTTGGAGACGTACCTGCGGCTACGGGGGAGCGCCCCAGAACTGCGGGGCGCGGTGATCGTGACCGCCGGCCGCGCCCTCATGAGCGGGAGTCCCGAGCAGTTTCTCAGCCTCCGTGGCCGGCAATTGTTCAGCCACCCAATGAAGGGCACGAGGCCACGCGACCCGGACCCCACACGCGACGCCGCACTCGCTCAAGAGCTTGCCACGAGCGCGAAAGAACGCGCTGAGAATCTCATGATTGTTGACCTCGTGCGCAACGACCTGAGCCGGGTGTGCGAGCCGGGTAGCGTGCGCATCGAGGGATTCTTGCGAGTTGAACCGCACCAGCGTGTGCACCAGCTGGTCAGCACGGTCACCGGGACACTCTGCGACGGGCTCGACTTCTATGATGCGCTCGGCAGCTGCTTTCCCGGTGGATCAATGACCGGTGCGCCAAAGCTGCGGGCCGTGCAGCTTCTCGCCGAATTAGAACAGAGGCCACGGGGGCTGTATTCCGGCTGCTTTGGCTGGGTTGAGGCGGGTGCTCAGCACGCCGAACTCGCCATGACCATTCGTTCTATCGAACTGCGGCCGCACCCGAGCAAGCCCTCTCAGGCGACCGCGTTCATTGGTGCCGGGGGAGGCATCACGGCCGACAGTGAGCCAGAGGCAGAGCTTGCGGAAAAGATGCTCAAGGCTCACGCGGCACTCACGGTGCTCGGCCTTGCCCCGCCCAAGTAATCCTGCCGGGCCAGCGCCCAGCGCTCGGCAAACTTCACGGTACGATTGAACGATGTGCGGCTTCCATTCGGCGAGCCGTTTCTCAGACGTGCAGAGGTGTGTGTGAACGAGCAGCAGAGCGACGGGTACGACTTTCAGGCGATCCAGGATCGCTGGCTTCCGGTGTGGGAAGAGTTGCGCCCGTTTGAGGTGAACGACGCTGACGACGCGCCGAAGAAGTACGTGCTCGACATGTTTCCCTACCCCTCGGGCGATCTGCACATGGGTCACGCCGAAGCGTTCTGTTTCGGTGATGTGCTCGCGCGCTACTGGCGCGGCCAAGGCTACAACGTGCTGCACCCGATTGGGTGGGACAGCTTCGGGCTGCCCGCTGAGAACGCGGCTATCAAGCGCGGCATCGATCCGCGTGAGTGGACCTATGAGAACATCGCCCAGCAGAAGGCGAGCTTCCGCATCTATGCGCCGAGCTTCGACTGGAGCCGGGTGCTGCACACGAGCGACCCCGAGTACTACCGCTGGAACCAATGGCTCTTCCTGAAGATGTACGAGCGCGGACTTGCCTATCGCAAGGCGAGCTGGGTGAATTGGGATCCGGT
>JAAZFP010000087.1 GCA_012511645.1 Microbacteriaceae bacterium | reverse complement strand
GGACTGCGTGGCGGATCTGCCGCGACAACGGCTGGTGGTCAGTGTTTGGGAAGAAGAAAGCACGAGGCAAAGGAACACGGCCCGGACCTGCTGTGCATGACGACCTTGTGCAGCGTGAGTTCACTGCGACAGCCCCGAACGAATTGTGGCTCAGCGATATCTCAGAGCACTGGACTCGCGAAGGCAAGCTCTATATTTGCGCGGTGAAACGTGTTCTCGAACCGAATCGTCGGCTACGCGATCGACTCACGAATGAAGTCATCACTCGCAGTCAGAGCACTGAACAATGCAGTAATGCGTCGAGGGAACGTAGCCGGTTGCATCCTGCACACGGATTATGCCGAGGTATTGGTTAAGCCGAGGAATGTGGTGAGGGCGTGCGGTGGCGCCGATGTGTGCATATTCCTCGGCTTAACGCTTGGGGTCAACGGAGACTATAAAGCGCGTTGAGCGTGTCTGCTGTGAGCCGAGCAGCTATTGGATGCGTGGTCACAGGTGTGGCGGCATCGATGGCTTCTCGCATCATTTGCAAAGTCGCGAACGCGTAGAACGCTTGTGTGGTCGAGGCGTTCTCGTGTCCAAGTATCCTCATGATGATCGGCAGCGGGATGCCATTTTGGTAAAGATCCATAGCTTTGGTCTTTCGCATCATGTGGCAGTGCACTCGTGGAGGCACTGTCGAACATTCCTGACGAGCTATGACTGCGGCAGTTTTCAGTGCAGCAGCGACAGTGTCCGTTGACAGAGGAGTCGGCTGGCCGTAATGGAGGCTGTAAAAAACTGGCCTGTTCAAAGGCAACTGGGCGTGACCTGGGTGGAACTCGGTGAGATATATCCGGAGATGCTCGAGCGTGTGACTGCTCAACGGCACCACTCGGGTCTTATTGCGTTTGCCGATGAGCGTCACATATCCCGGCGGTGTAAGGGTGAGGTCTTGAAGGGTGAGCGTGGTGATCTCGCCGACACGGGCTGCCGTCTCATACAGAAAAATCAGCAGCATACGATTTCTGCGTGATTTCAGGGTCTCGCCAGTATGCGCAGCAAGTATCGCCCGGGTTGCATCTTCGTCGAGGTATTCAATTGGCAATCGAGGCGGTCTGGGAGCTTTGAGTGTACTCGCTGCTTGATACACCGACATCAGAGAGATGTCCTCAGCGGCCGCATACGACAGGAACGCTGTCACCGCGGAGAGCCTGAGCTTCACAGTTTGAGCTGCGTAACCGCGTTCGGTGTGCATCCAGGTCAGCCAGGCTTTCAACTGTTGCCGATCGAAATGATCGAAGCGGATCTCACTGCGATCAATATGCTGCTGCTGGGTGAGAAAACCAAGGAACGATTCCAGACTGATCCGGTACGACTGAATGGTGTTGGGTGAGAGGCCTCTCGTTTTTGGCATGTAGGCGTGGAGGAAGTCTCGGGCGAGTGCCCACACGTTTAGTTCATCGGTGAGGTAGTGACGTTTCATTGGAATCCAACCTCCGGCAGCAGTTTGTTGCGTTGGGCGACGAGACCGGAGTAAGCGTCCATGAAATCCGGTGAGGTGTGGATGTAGTAGTACGTCGAATCGAATGTCGCATGTCCCATATATCGGGCTAAGTAGGGCAGCATCGCGTTAACCTCTACACCTTCTTGCATCCAACGCTCGAGGTTCTTGTACGCGAAATGGTGTCTGAAATCGTAGGCTCGCGGTGGTTTCCCTTCGGTTGGCCTCGCCAGTTTTGCTTGATCCCAGATTCGATTAAAGATCACGCCGACCGCAGCCGCGCCGACCGGCGCACCAGTGGAAGAAATGAAGAACGATTCACGCGGCCCATATCGTGACCGTGACGCTTCATCGCAGGCCGCAAGAACGGCAGCTACGTCACTGGTGATTGGCAGCCTGCGGCTTCGCCGGGCTTTGGAGTTAATGATGTCGATGCTTCTTCCTTCAAGATCAACCTGGTCGAGCATGAGACCACGCGCCTCACAGGTGCGCAGTCCGCAAGAGTGCATCAGCGTGAAGAACGCTGCAGCTTGCCAAGCCCATGGGGAGGCTGCGCGAGTGTGAGCTGCAGCGGAGAAGAACTTCTTGATTTCGTCACTGGTGAGCAGGTAAGGGTAGGAGCGGGTGAAACCGGCCTTCCAACGGTCTGAAAGCACATACGCGTCCCGGTCGTTGTGGGTGCGCATCCATTTGCCGAAGTCACGAATATAGGACATCCACGACCGACACCTGACCGCACCTTTCAACTCATTCAGCACCCATCCCTCAACGGTGTCTCGATCAAAATGATGCAGATTTCGGGTGCTGCAGTAGACGTCAAATCGTCGCAGATACGTGATCCGGGACTGACCATAGAAACCCATCTGCTCTTTGAACTTCACATAGTCGGCCAAGTCGTTGGCGAAAGCACTGGTAAAATGATTGGTATTCATGACAGTGCCCCTTGGGGTACTGGCAGCACACATTCGAGCAGACGCGGCCAGTCGACACTGAGATATGTGTTGGTGGATTCTTGGCTAGCATGCCCTAACACTGCTGAGATTGTCGGCAACGGGGTCGCCGCCCGCAGCAGCCGTGAAGCAGCAGCATGGCGAAGCAGTCGCGTGCCAGCCCTCACCTGTGTCACTCCCGATTTACGAACGGTTTCATCGGTGATCCTGTAGACCGAAGCATGATCAGCTAGAGGCTTGTGCGGGGCCAAACTGCGTAAGAACACATGATCGTCACGATTATGTGCCGGCCGCTCCTCCAACACATAGCGGACAAGCTTGCTCATGAGCAACCCCGGTAGCGGCAAGGTCAGCGGATTCTTGGTCTTCTGCTGCACAATCGACAACGTCTGGCCTCGCCAATCAATGTCAGCCAGTGTGAGTGTGATAATGTCACACGCCCGGAGCCCCGTCATGAGCGCCAGCAACGTGATCGCTGCGTCTCTGCTCGTGATCGCCGTCGACGTTGCGCACGCCTCAACCACCTGCGCAACTTGATCGTCGCTCAGATCAGGCATGATCGGGTGCGAACGACGAGCGCCAATCAGATTCACTGCCTCCACCAAGTCGTATCGGCCGATGAACTTCATGAACGGACGAAAGTTTGACACTTGCCAATGCAGTGAGGATTGCGCCCACCGATCCAGCAGCGAGGCGAAGAACCCGGTCACTGTGTCCGGCTCAACCTTTGCAACGCAGGTGATCCCCAAACCCTCGAGGTACACAAGGTATCCGCGAGCGATGCGACCGTAAGCTTCACGCGTCGCTGGGGACAGACCCCGGTGGGTCATCTCAGATTCCCAGGAGGAGTTAAGTTCGAGGAACTCTGCAGATGCAGGCTGCGGGCCTCCGCCGCCGCGTTTACGGACGGCCAGAATCACCACGCCGCACTCCAAATAGGAGTCGATCACACTGACCAGCCGAGTGTAATCGAACCTGCGTTGCGCGCTAAACCGCCCAGTGCGGGGGCTCGTAGTCAAAGCCGCGAACCGAGCACCCAAAGCCGGCGTATACACGCCGCCGCGAGCAGCAACAAACCTTGTTAGAGCATTGATCGACTTCTGATAATTACCGATCGTTGATTCCATGTAATTAGCGGCCCGTAGCGCTGCAATGACCACTTCGCCGAGCTGCGTGACTGTTGTATCCATAACCGTGTCCTTTCAAATAACGAATGGATACGATCGGACACTAATCCCACCAGAGTGTTAAGCCGAGGAATATGCGCACATCGGCGCCACCGCACGCCCTCACCACATTCCTCGGCTTAACCAATACCTCGGCATAATCTGAGTGGTGAATCGCACCATCCAGGTCTCCGCCCAACTGCCAAGCAGCCATCTCGAGCGCCTGCAACGGCAACACGTCTGCTTTCAACGTTGACGCAACATTCCAACCGACGATTCTGCGCGAGTACACGTCAGTGACGAACGACACGTACGCGAACCCTGACCATGTCGCAACATAGGTCACATCGCACACGAGGAGCTCCTTCGGACCTGACGCGCAGAACCTTCGCTCGACTTTGTCGCCAGGCAGTTGATCGGCCGGGTCACTCTTGGT
>JAAZFP010000086.1 GCA_012511645.1 Microbacteriaceae bacterium | reverse complement strand
GCGCTCGGCATGGGCTGGGGCATGCTGCCCGAGATGCAGTGCTCGGCGGGTCTCGCCGACGGCAGCCTCGTCGCACTCGGTGACCGCCCGATCCTTATGCCCCTCTATTGGCAGCGCTGGAACCTCGACTCTCCCGTGCTCGATGGCCTGTCTCGTGTGATTGCCGAAGAGGCGAGCGCTGCACTGCCACAGACACGTGGCGGTTTCTAGCCAGCACCTGCTTGTGCTGCACCTGACAGAATGGCCAGTATGTCTCATCGTGTCCGTCGAGCCACACTCATCGGGCTCCCGGTTCTTGCCCTCGCGCTCGTTGCTCCGCTCACACCCGCGGCGTCTCACCCGGCGGCACACGCGGATCCCGGCTCTCACACGGCGACCGTGCAGGTGCTGACCATCAACGACTTTCACGGCCGCATCGAGACCGATCCCTGGAGGTCACCCGGCATCGCCGGCGCCGCGGTGCTTTCGGGGGCCGTTGCAGCGCTGCGCACCGAGCACCCCGCCACGATCTTCGCATCTGCCGGAGACAACGTCGGAGCCTCAACCTTCACCTCATTCATCGCCGCAGATGCACCAACCATCGACACGCTTGCGCTTGCCGGTCTTGACGTATCGGCCGTCGGCAACCACGAGTTTGATCGCGGGTATGCCGACCTTGTGCACCGCGTACTGCCCCGTTTCGGCCACCACACCGGCTCCGACGGTGGCCGATATGGTCTCGGCGCAAACGTGCGCGATGAGGCGACCGGTGACCCGCTGCTCAACGAGTACGCCATTGTCGAACGCGACGGAATCAAGATCGGATTCATCGGCACCGTCACCGAGCAGACGGCAACCTCGGTGAACCCCGCACTCATTGACGGTGTCGCCTTCACCTCGCAGCTCGCAGCAGCGAACAGGGTCGCTGCAGAGATCGACGATCTGGTCGACGCGACGGTGTTGCTGGCCCACGACGGCGCCCAATCGGCCGACTGCGCGGCGATTGCGACCGAGCAGAGCACGTTTGGCACGCTCGCGCGCGAGGCAAGCCCGCTCATCGATGCGGTCGTTTCGGCGCACACGCATATGGCTTACCAGTGCGTGATCGCAGACCGACCCGTGATCCAGGCCGGGTTTTATGGTGCGGCGCTTGGCAAACTGCTCTTCGAGTTCGACACCTCGTGCGCCGCCGCAGTGCTGACGGGCGTGTCGACCGACCTGATCGCGCTCGCAAACTCTACAACCGGCGAGACACACTTCACGCCAGATCCTGCCGTCGAGACGATTGTCTCAACCGCAGTCGCCGAAGCCGACGTGCTCGGCCGGGAACCCGTTGGCCGCATCAGCGCCGACATTCTGCGCGGCGGCACCCCACCTGGCACGGATCGCAGCGTTGAGTCATCGCTCGGCAACCTCATCGCTGACATCACCCAGCAGTCGATCCCGGGTACCGATATTGGCATGATGAACGCGGGCGGGCTGCGCGAAGATCTGTCCTTTCTCAGCGCTCCCCCAGATGGTTCTGGCGGCGCGCACCCTGCTGGCACCGTCACCTTTCGCGACGTCGCAAATGTGCAGCCATTCGCCAACACGATGATGACGGTGCGATTGTCGGGCGCGCAGCTGGGGCAATTGCTCGAGCAGCAGTGGACGGTGAGCGAGGGCGTCGAACGCAAGCGTCACCTCAGTGTGTCCGAAGGCTTCAGCTACACCTACCGTCCAGATGCACCGCTTGGCTCGCGCATCACCTCGATGACCCTGCGCGGCGTGCCAATCGACCCCGTCGCCCATTACACGGTCGCCACGATCTCGTTTCTCGCACACGGCGGCGATGATCTTGCGGTCTTTCCCGAAGGATCAGACCACACCGACACCGGACGCAACGACCTCCAAATGACCATCGACTACTTCCGCGCGCAAGAGATCGCGGGGCTCGTTGTCGAGCCGCCCGCGCTCGGCCGTGCGATTGCTGAGACTCCGGCACCGGGCCCCGGGCCAACACCTGGTCCGCAGCCTGGCCCGTCTCCGACCCCGACACCAGATGCGGATCCATCGCCAGAGGAATCCGCAGACCCTCTCGCACGAACCGGCGCAGAGCCCCCCATCGGCAGCCTCACCCTCGTGAGTGTGCTCACACTTGCGGGAGCTGCGCTCATGTTCGTCGGCACTCGGGGCCGGTGGCTGACACTTCCTCATCGCTCATAGCCCGATCGCTCACCACCTGGTCGCTCCCAGCCGCCACAGCGAAGTGACCTCGCGCGCACGCGCAGCGTGCAGAGCGTCTGAACGGTCAGACACCCGACCGTGGGTCGGCGTCGTGTCGAGCCGATCAATCACGCGAAGCCCCGCACGATCGATTGCGTCGAGCAGCATCTGGCGGCTGCGCAGGCCCAGCAGCTCGGCAAGATCCGAGATGATCAACCAGCCCTCGCCATCATCGGTGAGGTGCTGCGGCAGCCCCTCAAGAAATTGCAGCAACATGGTGCTGCCGGGGTCATAGATGGCCGCATCAAGCGAGGTTGCGGCGCTGCCGGGCAACCAGGGAGGGTTGCAGACGATCAGGGGTGCTCGTCCTGCAGGAAACATGTCGGCTAGGCGCGCCTCAGCCGATTCCCGAATGCCCAGGCGAGCGAAGGTGTCGTTGGCGCAGTCCACCGCACGCTGATGAATATCGGTGCCCACAACCTTCGCCACACCGCGGCGCACCAGCAATGCGGCCAACACTCCAGTGCCAGTACCAATATCAAACGCAAGGCTTCGATCGGGCAGCGGGGCCCTGGCCACGAGATCGACGTACTCGTGCCGGGTGGGCATAAACGTGCCGTAGTGGGGGTGAATCTTGGCCCCCAACGCGGGCACATCGACCCCCGTTACGAACCATTGGTGCGCGCCCTGCACTCCGGTCAGTTCTTGCAGACTCACCACGGCAGAGCCGTCACCAAACCCCGGCTGATCGCGATACCCAAAGTGCACCGCAGCCCCCACCTCTGGTGCTCGGGGCAGGGGCAGCGTGGCAGTACCGCTTGTCTCGTCAAATGTCAGTGGCACGAGGATCAACGACAGCATTCGGGACCGTGGCGCTCTGGCCTGACGGATGCGATAAAACTCCTCTGCGTCACTCAGCTGTGATGCTTCACTGAGCTCTGATGCACTATTCAACTCCGACCGGTCGGCCCGGGCCCGCCCGCTTTTGGTGATGCGCCGACCCATGGCGCCCAGCATCTGCCTCGCATTCTGAAAGTCTCCGAGCCACAGCATTGCTGTGCCCTGGGAGGCGTGCTTCACCGCTTGCGCCGCAGTGAGTCGGTCATCAACGACGATGACGCGCCTGGGCACCGGCCGGTCGTTTGTCGACCACCACATGGCACGATGCGTCACCCCGAGGTGTTCCCATGTCACCAGCTGGGATGCGGCAGCGGGCCTCCCAGTCATGTGACATCACCCTCCGTTCCTTGCGGTGAAGCACCCGCCACAGCTGCTGTGGCGAGATGGCGCCGCTCGCTCCGCGGCAACCGCGTGAACTCACGCAGCGTCTTCGGCGAACCCCCATGTTCCGTGTACCAGGCAAACTCGCTGCGCCTCCCCCACCGAACGGCCCAGAGAAATGCACCGACGCTGAGCGCATAGAGCACAAAGAACGACACCAATTTGAACGCCTCGATGATTGAGAAGTTCGGAGCATCCCACCCCGCATGCAACAGCATCGGCAACGCGATCGCGGGCACCAACACCCACCAACGGCCAGGTAGGCCCTGCTGCCGCCGCATCAGACAGTAGGCAAGCGCAGCACCAGCCACGGTCGTCCAAAGGGCGTGCAACCCAAACCCAACCGACAGGCGAGTGATTCCGACCGAAATCGTCGCAGCAAAATCATCACCGCGCAGGGCGTACAGCAGGTTCTCGATGATTTCGAATCCCGCCCCGACGATGAACCCGTAGATTGCCCCATCCATGACGGTGAGAGGTTTCGTCTGCGCCAGTGACAGCACGAGCAGCACGCCGAGCAGTCGAACGAGATCTTCATTCACCGGTGCCGAAAGAGAAGCTTCCAAAGAGTTGAGGCCCAGCGAACCGTAGAGATCACCCGTACCCGTGTTTGCATTGATTGCAACCACCGGAGCAATCACGAGCCCCCACAGCAACGCTGCGACACGCAACGACCTCGATTGACGCCTGAAACGCGGCATTGCCCGCACGACCAGCACAAACAGCGTGATCTGCACCAAAGCAAGAAGGATCGCCGCACCCACGGCCGCCGCACTCTGAGCCCCAAGCACCACTTGAAGCACGATGAGAAGGGCACTCGGCACGAGCAACACGACGAACAGCCAGAACACCGGCTGCTTCGGCTGCCACAGCGTGGGTCGCTTCGAACGCTTCGAACCCGCAGAAATAGCGTTCGTCTCTGGCTGACGCACCGCGCTCATGAATGCACCTCGACGCTCGGCAAAACCTCAGTGGTCGCTAGCATCGCCGCAACATCGGGCAACACCTGTCCCGCATCGGAACCCGCAAGAGAAGCCCGCATTTCGACCTCAAACAGCACGCAAGCGGTATGGGTCAGCACTTCGCACACCGCAATGCGCTGGCTGGCGCCGCCACCCGCTTCGAGATCGTACTCGAGCAGGTCTACCGTGAGCAGCGGAGCTGATTCGAGCCGAACAATCGGAGCCACCACCGCACCCACCGGCGCCCCGCCTCTCAGCAGCGCATCTGGGGTTTCGACCATGGCCTGCGCGGAAACCGTTACCGTCGCGTCACCATTCGGTGTGCGAAAGCTCTGCGCAGAGCCTTCACCCGCATCTGTGCCGCTCGGAGCATCTGCGTGCACCCACCCCTGTGGCGCAATGAAACCGCCGATCACACTGCCGGTTTCGAATTCTCCGTGCAGCATCACTCGCTCGTACACGCCCACGGTGCCCTCCGGCAGTGGCGAAATGACCGCTCCTGCTACTGATGGGACAACGACGAGCGCAAGAATTGTTCCGAGGATCACACCAAACGCGGCCCAACGCGGGCGTTCGGGCGGCTCTGTCGTCGTTGATTTGGCAACGTCCTCGCTTGACGGAGGCACCACAGGGAAGTCCATCTCTCGACACTAGAACGAGAGATGCGCGCCACACGAATTATTCCGCCGTTGTGCGCAAACTGTCGAAATCTTCGCGCATTTTGGCCGCAGTCACTCTGTCTGCCGATTGCGGAGTTGTCGCGGGTTGAGCTGATAAATGTCAGCCAGGGCACGGCGCATGCTCGCACTTGAACCAAAGCCAGACCGCTGTGCCACTGCCTCAACGTT
>JAAZFP010000005.1 GCA_012511645.1 Microbacteriaceae bacterium | reverse complement strand
GCTTTGGTATTTTGAACCGTGCAAGCGTGGTGTGCAGTGGCGCCTCGCGCTGTAGCAGGGCATTCAAACAGGAAATTGGGGGTGCTGCCAAGCGAAACCATCTCGCGATGAATACAGTTTGAAGCGGGATGCAGGGCTCAGGCGTCAAGATCCAGCAGGTCGATGATCCAATGACGAATCTCGGTGAGTGTGTCGGCAGATACGGTCTTGCCGGTACGGGTGATTCGTTCTCTGCTGATGGTGCGAATCTGTTCGGTCATCGCCCACGAGTCTTGTGCGAGCGCCGAGCCAATCAACACATGGTTCGGCCAGCCTCTGTCGACCGTAGTGATAGGCAGAACACTCACGAGCGTTGTGGCGAGTGACAGGAAGTTGGAACCAGAAATAACGAGCGCGGGCGGGTGCCCATCATGTTCGCGGCCACGCACCGGTGATAAATGTACCCAGACCACCTGGCCGGGCATAAGAGTGGTTTCTGCTGTGGCTTCAAGCACCGTCGATGCCGATCTGCTCCCACTCCGCTGTTTCAGCCGCATAGCTTTCGGCATCGGCTGCGCTGGTCTGCTCGATAGCGCGACGCAGTTGATCGAAGCGCTCTTCTCTCGCGGCCTGTTGGGCGAGGCGGTGGAGATACCCTCCGAGCGTCAGGTTTGCGCGACTGGCTTGGGATTTCAACAGATCCCGGGTCTCGCTGCTCACCTTAATCGTCGTAGTCATACTGAAAGTATACCGCTGGGTGTGCGCTTCGGGATCTGACTGAGGCTTCTTCAGCTGGCGCAGCATGCCTACTGCGCCAGCTGAAGCGCCGCTGCATCAGCGCTCGTGACGGGATTCTATTCAGCCGCGCGGTCACCCCGGCAAGGGGAATTCACGAGTGGTGTGGGTGGTGAGTTCGTGTCACTGACCAGAATGCTCACCCCGGGTGAAACGCAACAGCGGGCGAAACGCGGCGCAGATGCGTCGTGTTTCGCCCGCTTCGAACGCGGTTAGTGCCCTCGGTCGATCCACGCTTGTAGCTGGGGGGCCTCATCGCCGAGCTTGGTTGAGTCACCGTGACCGGTATGTACGAGGGTGTCTGCGGGCAGCGTAAGCAACCGGTCGCGAATCGAATCGATGATGGTGTCGAAACTGCTGTAGCTGCGGCCCGTCGCGCCGGGGCCTCCCTGGAACAGGGTGTCTCCGGTGAACACCACACCCAGCGATGGGGCGTAGAAGGAGGTTGACCCTGGTGAGTGGCCCGGGGTGTGCAGTGCGATCAGCTCGGCACCTGCCACCGTGAATACATCGCCGTCGGAGATCTCTGCATCAGGCTCCACATCGTCGTACACGGCATCCCACAGCATGCGGTCGGCTGGGTTCAGCAGGATCGGCGCATCGAGCTTGTTTGCGGTGTCGACCGCGGCACGAATATGGTCATCGTGCCCGTGAGTGAGCAGCACGGCGAGCACTTCACGTGTGCCGACAGCGGCGACCACTTCGTCCGTATTGTGGGCCGGGTCGATCACCACCACCTCGTGATCGTCGCAGACGATCCACACGTTATTGTCGACGTCCCAGGTGCCACCGTCGAGTGAGAAGGTGCCGCTGGTGACCAGGTGTTCAATTTGTGCACTCATGACAGCTCCACCACCGAACGCAAAACGGTGCCGGTCGCCATCTTGTCAAAGGCTGCCTGCACGTCACCGAGCCCAATCCGTTCGGTCACGAAGCCCGCAAGGTCGAGGCGGCCAAGCTTGTGCTGATCTATGAGCATCTGAAAGTCACGGCTTGGCAGGCAATCGCCGTACCACGATGACTTCAGTGAGCCACCACGCCCAAACACATCGAGCAGTGGCAGCTCAAGCATCATCTCAGGTGTTGGCACCCCGACCAGCACCACGCGGCCAGCAAGATCACGTGCATAAAACGCCTGCTTGTAGGTTTCAGGACGGCCCACCGCATCAATCACCACATCGGCACCATGACCACCGGTCAGCGCCTGAATGGCTGCGACGGGGTCGGTATCGCGGGAGTTCACCGTGTGTGTCGCGCCGAAATGCTTGGCCTGCTCCAGCTTTGCGTCGTCGATATCCACCGCGATGATGGTGGTTGCGCCGGCGAGCTGTGCGCCAGCGATTGCCGCAGTGCCCACCCCACCGCAGCCGATGACTGCAACAGATTCGCCGCGCTTCACCTCGCCGGTGTTGATTGCGGCACCGATGCCCGCCATGATGCCACACCCCAGCAGGCCTACTGCGGCAGCATCCGAGTCCTCATCAATTTTCGTGCATTGGCCAGCTGCCACCAGCGTTTTCTCGGCGAATGAGCCGATGCCGAGTGCCGCAGAGAGCTCGGTGCCGTCTTCGAGGGTCATCTTTTGTGTCGCGTTGTGTGTGGCGAAACAGTACTGGGGCTGGCCCTTGGCGCATGCGCGGCACTGCCCGCAGACTGCGCGCCAGTTCAGGATGACGCGGTCGCCGACCGCGATCTCTGTGACGCCCTCGCCGATCGCCGCAACCCTTGCGGTTGATTCATGGCCGAGGAGAAACGGAAACTCATCGTTGATGCCACCCTGCTGGTAGTGCAAATCGGTATGGCACACTCCGCACGAAATGACGTCAACCACGGCCTCTCCGGGCCCCGGGTCGGGCACAATGATGGTCTCAACTGTGGCGGGTGCGTTCTTCTCGCGAACGACAACGCCCTGTACTCGATATGCCATTGCATTCCCTTCAACTCCGCTGTGGTCTGCTTCGATACTAGCGAGCGATAAGTTTTTGAAAGTGTTGCATCATTCGTGCGACATCGGGTTCGGTGCCGGTGATGAGGCGGAACGTGTCGACGGCCTGCCCAACCGCCATATTGCCGCCGTGCAGGGTGGTGCAGCCCGCAGCCTTCGCCGCGCGAATCAGCTCTGTTTCAAGCGGCAAGTAGACAATGTCGGCCACCCACATCGATGGTCGCAGCAGTGCTGGAT
>JAAZFP010000085.1 GCA_012511645.1 Microbacteriaceae bacterium | reverse complement strand
CGCCGTAGACCGCATCGGTCGCAAAGGGCTCACCCGACACGTCAATGTAGGTAAAGAGCAGGGAGGCCGTTGCGGCCACCGTCAACACGGCCGCGCTGCCCGAGGCGAGATCCATAGCGACCCGCGACTCGGGCCGATCGACGGCGAGCGCCCACACCGCCATCACAAGCGAACCGATCATGCCGGCCATGCTGAGGTTCACGAGCGCGCGAGCCACCGGAAGGCCAAAGCGCACCACATCACCGGGATCAGCGACCGTGCGCTCGTCGGCAGCCCCACCGAGCGCAAGCCCCACGAACAGCGACACCAGCGTCAGCGCAAGCAGCACCGCTGGCGCGATCACTCGAAGGGTTCTGGGCACCAGATAAGCCTACGCCCGGTAGCTGACAGCGAGCGTCAGATGCTCCCTGCCGTTCCTCGCCGCAGCCGCGCCCCGCACAAACAAAAGATCCCCGAGCGAGTGCCCGGGGATCCTCTGCCACAAAGAAGTGTTACTTGACCGCTGCCTTGAGCTTCGAGCCAACCGACACCTTCACGCGCTTGCCAGCGGGAATGTCGATGGTCTCGCCGGTGCGGGGGTTGCGGCCGGTGCGAGCCGAGGTGGTCGCGGTCTCGAATGAGAGCCAGCCGGGGATCGAAACCTTGCCGCCAGCGGCGACGGTCTCTGAAACGGCAGCGAAGAGGCCGTCGAGCACGCTCGAAACGGCTGCCTGGCTCTGGCCGGTCTCAGCAGCAACCTTGGCAACGAGTTCAGTCTTGTTCAGCGACATGTTCTGTCTTCTTCCCGGGCTCGCGCCGTGTTGCTCGTGCCCTGCATGTGATGGTTCCCGAGACTTCGGGGGATCGGTCGATCGGCTACGAATCTACCTCACGTCTGCTGTTTTTCGGCGAGATTTCAATGATTTTGGGAGAATTTTCTCTACTTTCACGAGGTTCTGAACATGCGTAGGCGAAAAAGAGCGGGCCGAGGGCGCCTCTTAGCGGAGAAACTGCCACCAGCTACTGCCGGGCAACCCGACGTCGAGACGACGGAACCAGCACCAGCGCAGCGACAACCACCGCGATCAGCGACGCCACCATGACCGCGAGCTTTGCGATGCCAGCCTCGACGCTCGAGACGAAACTGAGCTCAGCGAGCAGCATCGCGACGGTGAACCCGCCCCCGGCAAGGCAACCCACTCCGAGCAGGTCACGAAACGTGACCGACTCGGCAAATCCTGCCCGAGTGGTTCGTGTGAGCAGCACGGTCGAGAGCACAATTCCGAGGGGCTTACCGAGCACCAGCCCTATCGCAATGCCGATCGAGATGCGCTGTTCGAACCAGACAGCCCCCTCACCAAGCCCTCCTACTGCGACTCCGAAGGCGAAGAACGCAAAGACGGGTACCGCAAAGCCAGCCGAGAGCGGGCTGAACCGATGCTCGAAGATCTCGGTGAGACGGATGGGGTGGGCGGCCACGGCTGATCCCGCCGTTGCCTTGCCACCGCCCCGGCCCGCCACGCGCACCGTCACCGGCACCACCGCCGCGAGCAGCACACCGGCGATCGTCGCGTGCACCCCCGAGGCATGCACGAAGCCCCACGCACTCATACCGACCGGCAAGAGCACCGCCCATGCTGCCCAGCGACGTCTCGCAAACCACGCTGCGCCCAGGCGCGCGAGCACTCCCCCGACGGTGTCACTCCGAAGCAGATGTGACACACGCTGACGGGTGCGAGCCGCAGTGAGGCGTGCCAGCCGTAGTGGCCTCGGCATGCGGGTAAGGGGTGGCTGCGCGAGATCAGAGCGCTGAGCATCAGTCGGCACGGGGTGTTCCATGTCGGGTCGAGGAGGTCGTCGACCAGGCTTCCCGACACACCGGTTTTAGCCTAGCTGACGGCCAGGCCCCCTCCCAAAGAAATCGTCACAGACCGCGTGAGGCCGTGCACCTTGCCCAATGCCCAAGCATGACAAAGGGCAGGGATCCGATGGATCCCTGCCCTCACAAGCCAGGCCCTCGGCGGGCGTCTGTGCTCAGCGTCAGTCGGCGATTACCAAGCCGACTTGGTG
>JAAZFP010000084.1 GCA_012511645.1 Microbacteriaceae bacterium | reverse complement strand
TCGCAAACCGCCTCGTGCACGAGTCGCACTGGATCAACGAGACCAACTTCTGGCGCCCCGACACCGAGAACCCCGGCAACATCGTGCGCACCGGCCGCATTCAGGACGTGGAAGACGACCTCTCTGAGTTTCCCCACGTCATCATCAACCAGGCACGCATCCACGACTACCTGCTCGACTTCGCCGAGCGCAGTGCCACCCGCCTCGTGCCCGACTATGGCCTCGAGTTCGTCTCGCTCAATGTCGACCGCTCGGCTGAGTACCCTGTCACCGCAGAGGTCAAGAACGTTCAGACCGGCGCCACCGAAACCATCCGCGCGAAGTACCTCGTCGGCACCGACGGCGCCCGCAGCGGGGTGCGCAAGGCCATCGGCCGCGAACTGCACGGCGACGCCGCCGGTCACGCCTGGGGCGTCATGGACATCCTCTCGGTCACCGATTTCCCCGACATTCGCATGAAGGCAGCGATCCAGTCGGCAGACCACGGCAGCATTCTGCTGATCCCCCGCGAGGGCGGCTACCTGGTGCGCCTCTATGTCGACCTCGGTGAGGTGAATGACGAGAACCGCGACGAGGTGCGCAGCCGCACCCCCGAGCAGATGGTCGAGATCGCGAACCGCGTGCTCAGCCCCTACACGCTCGAGGTCAAAGACACCATCTGGTGGTCGATCTATGAGGTCGCGCAGCGCGTCACCTACGGCTTCGACGATGTCGCGGGCCGCGGCACCGATCCTCGCGTGTTCATCGCGGGCGATGCCTGCCACACCCACTCGGCGAAGGCCGGCCAGGGGCTCAACGTGTCGACCCAAGACACGCTCAACCTCGGCTGGAAGCTGAGTGCCGTGCTGAAGGGTCTCGCCGACCCCAGCCTGCTCGAAACCTACTCCGATGAGCGTCAGCCGGTCGCGCAGCGCCTCATCGATTTCGACCGCGAGTGGTCAGCCATGATGGCTGCGGGCCCCAAGGATCCCGAGCACCCGGAGCGCGGCGGCGTTGATCCGGCAGAGCTGCAGGAGTACTTCACGAAGTCGGGTCAGTACACTGCCGGCCTCGGCGTACAGTACGTCGAGTCGAGCCTCACCGGCACGACCGAACACCAGCACCTTGCGACCGGCCTCGAGGTCGGCCGCCGCTTCCACTCGGCCCCGGTCACCCGCATCGCCGACGCAAAGCGCGTCGAGCTCGGTCACGCGCACCGCGCCGACGGCCGGTTCCGCATCTATCTCTTCGCCGACCGCGATGAGACCGTGTTCAACGCCACCGCCGAGTGGCTCGCGAATGACCCAGCGTCACCACTCGTGCGCCACACCCCAGCGGGTGCCGATGTCGACAGCGTCATCGACGTGCGCGGCATCGTGCAGCGCCCGCACCGCGAGGTCATCCCCTCGACGATGCCCGAGGTGCTGCGCCCCCGCACCGGCCGCTTCGGTCTCATCGATCAGGAGAAGATCTTCGCCGCGATCAGCCGTGAGAACAACTGGGATCTGGTGACCAACATCTACGATCGCCGCGGCATCGACCAAGAGCGCGGCGCCCTCGTGATCGTGCGACCCGACCAGTACATCGCCCAGGTGCTACCGCTCGACGCAACCGAGCAGGTGAGTGCCTACTTCGCGGGCATTCTGCAAGGATAGGGGCATGGCTCAGGCGGCGCATCCTACCTACCACACCGGGCACCTGCTGCGGCGAGCGCAGCAACTGCACCACGCGCTGTGGAACCGTGAGGTGGCGCGCGAGGTGTCGAGCGTGCAGTTCGTCGCGCTCACCGTGCTCGATCGTCGGCCTGGCATCAGCCAGGCCGACCTCGGCGAAGAGCTTGACCTCGACCGGTCGACGATCGCTGACCTCGTGGAGCGCATGTCTCGCAATGGCCTGGTCGCCAGGCAGCAGAGCAGCGAGGATCGTCGCCGCAAGGTGCTCACCCTGACTGATGAGGGCGAGGAGACGCTCGCGGCGTTGCGCCCCCGGGTTGATGTGGTTGAGTCTCTGCTGGTTGAGGGGCTCACCTCAGGCGACGCCGAGGCTCTGCGGGGTGCGATCCTCACGATGCTCGAGCACGGGGTCGAGCAGGGCGTGCTGCGCAGCGCGGCGACCCCGACGCACTAGGAGTCTGGTTCGGCTCGTTGCCGAGAATCCCCCTTACTTCGCCGCCCGATGGATGCTTTTGAACGAGACGTACTGCTCGAGCCCCTCAATGCCGTACTCGACGCCTAGTCCAGAATCGTGACGCCCACCAAAAGGTGCGGCGTGATTTGATGC
>JAAZFP010000083.1 GCA_012511645.1 Microbacteriaceae bacterium | reverse complement strand
TTCAGGCCCGCAGCAAGCAGCACCGAGAACGCCAGGTAGGGGTTTGTCGCGCTATCGACCGCTCGATACTCGACTCTGGCGCTGCTGCCCTTGCCCGGCTTATAGAGCGGAACTCGCACGAGCGCACTGCGATTCAAATGGCCCCAGCTCACATATGACGGCGCCTCGTCGCCACCCCACAGCCGCTTGTATGAGTTCACATACTGGTTCGTCACCGCGGTGAACTCGGGGGCGTGCCGCAACAGGCCTGCGACAAACCTTCGGCCGGTTTGTGAAAGCTGATACTTGGCGCCAGGATCATAGAACGCATTCGCATCACCCTCAAACAGCGAGAGATGCACATGCATTCCGCTGCCGGGTTGCCCCGCGAGCGGCTTTGGCATAAAGGTCGCGTGCACGCCTTGGCTAATCGCAACCTCTTTCACAACGGTGCGAAACGTCATGATGTTGTCGGCCATGGTGAGTGCATCGGCGTAGCGCAGATCGATCTCGTCTTGGCCGTGCCCGCCCTCGTGGTGGCTAAACTCCACCGAGATGCCGAGGTCTTCGAGCATGTTGACACTCTCACGCCGAAAGTCGTGCGCAGTGCCACCCGGCACGTTGTCGAAGTACCCGGCCCGGTCGACGGGCACGGGGCCTTCTGCCCCAAACTCACCAGATTTGAAGAGATAGAACTCAATTTCTGGGTGCACATAGAAGCTAAACCCGTGATCGGCTGCCCGCGCAAGTGATCGTTTCAAGACGTTGCGTGGGTCAGCCGCCGCGGCTTCACCGTTCGGAGTGCGAATGTCACAAAACATGCGCGCCGTTGGCTCGACGCTGCTCCGCCAGGGCAACAGCTGAAACGTCGAGGGGTCTGGGATCGCGAGCAAGTCGCTCTCGAAGGCCCGCGTCATGCCCTCGATAGCGCTGCCGTCGAACCCAACGCCCTCACGAAACGCGCCCTCGACCTCTGCGGGGGCAAGCGCGACTGACTTGAGTGTGCCAGCAACATCAGTAAACCAAAGCCGCACAAATCGCACGCCTCGCTCTTCGATGGTGCGCAGAACGAAATCACGCTGCTTGCTCACGTCGAACTCCTTTGCGTTGATGCATTCAGGGTACCGATCACATGTGACGGGAGTGTTTCCCGATCAGATTAGATCAGTTCTTCGTCATCCTCTTGACGAATCAGCCTGGCACGCTCCTCGATGATCTCCAGCGCACGACTCGCTTCTTCCTCGGTCTTGAATGGGCCAAGGCGGTCAATCGAAAGCGACTGCTGGCCCTTCTCGACCTGACCAGTTTTTACATTGAACCAGTAGGTTTCGTCGCTGTCATCAATGCCCCAGTCACGCTTTGACAAGTGGAAGACCTTTCTCGCTGAGAACGAGAGCCAACTGTGCTCTCTAGACTTAGCGTATGCCCTTTGACGCCGATGGACACATCATCGCGGGAACTGTCTCGTCAGGACTTCCCGTAGACACACATATTGTGAGACCCCCCTACGTTGGGTTACCGCATCCTCCCGCATATACAGGCGATAACACCTACACCGAAGCTGAGATCGAAAAGATTCGTGCGGCGGGTCGAATCGCGGCCCAGGCGCTCGATGCCGTCGGCGACGCTGTGCGCCCAGGGATCACCACGCAAGAACTCGATCGCATCGCTCACGAGGTCGTAGTGGGCGCCGGAGCATACCCATCGACACTCGGTTATCGCGGCTACCCGAAGTCGAGCTGTACCTCAGTCAACGAGGTGATTTGTCACGGCATCCCCGACGACACGGTGCTGCGCGACGGCGATCTGGTCAATGTTGATGTGACCGCCTACCTCGATGGCTACCACGGCGATCTCAATCGCACCTTTCGAGTCGGCACCGTGTCAGAAGATGCCGAACTCTTGATTCAGCGCACTCACGAGGCAATGATGCGCGGAATCAAGGCGGCAATGCCTGGCCGCGAAGTCAATATCATTGGGCGGGTGATTGAAACCTATGCCAAGCGGTTCGGCTATGGCGTAGTGCGCGACTTCACTGGCCACGGAGTGGGCGCTGCCTTTCACACGGGGCTGATCATTCCCCATTACGACTCAGCGCCGCTTTTTGGCGATGTGATCAAGCCAGGCATGGTGTTCACGGTGGAGCCCATGCTCACCCTCGGCACGCACGAGTGGGAAATGTGGGAAGACAACTGGACCGTCGTGACGAAGGATCGATCACTCACCGCGCAGTTCGAGCACACCATCGTGGTTCGCGAAAATGGTGCGGAGATTCTCACACTGTCAGACTGAAATCGACCGTCGGCTCACGCGTCGACGAAGGTCTTGCGTGACCAACGTGCGACGATCTTCGGGTACTGCTCGGGAAGCGCCCTGACGAGCCGGTCAACCATGCGCGCCTGGCCCAGCAACACACGGCCACGCCTCCGCTCAACGCCGCGAAGAATGCGCTGTGCCGCATCATCTGCGCTCATTCTAAAGAGCTTCTGCTTGTACACTTCGTTGCGCCGTCGCTCAGCATCAGTG
>JAAZFP010000082.1 GCA_012511645.1 Microbacteriaceae bacterium | reverse complement strand
GGCCTGCACGCCCGGCCACACGATCGGCCCGCCAGCGCTGAACGAATAGGCAGTCGAACCGGTCGGGGTCGCCAACACGACGCCGTCACAGCCGAATGAGGAAAGCGGACGGTGGTCAACCCCGATCGCGACCTCCAGCATGCGCCCACGCTTCTCGACGCTTGCTTCGTTCACGGCCCAGGTGCTTGCCACAATTTCTCCGGCAAAGCTCGCGGTCACATCGAGGGTCATGCGCTCTTCAACGCCGTACTTGCCGGCGAGCACCCGATCGATGGTGAAGCTCAGATCGTGTGATTCTGCCTCGGCAAGAAATCCGACGTGCCCAAGATTGACGCCGAGAATCGGGCAGTGAGACCCTCGAAGCACTTCTGCGGCGCGCAGTATCGTTCCATCGCCGCCCAGCACGAGTGCTACCTCAAGCTGTGCAAGATCAACATCGGTATCAAGTTCTGCGGTCAGTGAGAGATCCAGGTGCGGTGCAAACTCGTCTCGGTCGCTCTTCGGCATCACCGGCACCACACCGGCCTCGCGCAGTTTTGCGACGACGTGCACGGTCGCCTCAATCGCTTCCGGCCGTGCCGTGTGCGAGACCACGAGGATGCATCTGCCAGTCATGCGTCACCTCCGCCGTGAACGATTGCGTGAATCTGCCCTCTCCATTCTGGCTGATCCGCTGACGCTTCGCGCGCGAGAAGGGCGAGAATTTCTTGGTTGCCATGTTCACCGGTAATTGGTGACGGCATCAGTCCGTGGCAAAACAGCCCCAAGCGCTCCGCATGGTCGAGGACACGCTCCACCGCGGCAGCTGCAAGTGCGGGCTCAGTGACGATCCCTCCGCTGATGCCCTGCCTTCCCACCTCAAACTGAGGTTTAATGAGCACCACAAAGCGCGCATCAGTGGACGCGACCTCGCTCATTGCGGGGAGCACGAGTTCGAGCGAAATGAATGAGAGGTCGGCGACGACGAAGGATGGCGATTCGACGACGCCGGTGGCTTCGGTCAATCCTTCTGCAGTCAGGTCTCGCGCGTTGCATCCCTCAACAAGATGCACTCGTGGATCATCGCGGAGAGACTGCGCCAGTTGATCATGCCCAACATCGATCCCGAGCACTCGTACAGCTCCGCGTTCCAGAAGCACCTGGGTAAACCCGCCGGTGGAGGCACCCACATCGAGCGCGAGCTCGCCAGCTGGCGAAAGCCCGAACGTGTCGAGTGCGGCCAACAGCTTGAGTGCAGCACGGCTCACATAGTGATGGGCTCCCTCAACCGCGATCTGAGCACCCGGCGCCACGCGCAGACCCGCTTTCGTGACGAGGTCACCATTGACCGTAACCCGACCAGCAGAGATCAGTTCAGCAGCTTGGCTTCGTGAGCGTGCGAGCCCCAACTCTGGCAGCGCTCGGTCGAGGCGCTCAGCCTCTCCTTGCCAGGCGCCGCCGTTCACCGGTTTGAAAACTCTTGGTCGCTGCGCTGCAGTTCGCCGAGCAGTTCTTCCGCGAGCTGGCCGTAGCCCGCAGCTCGCGCATCGAGCGGTTGCGCTTCGATCACCTCGAGACGACCCAGCAGCCCCTCTTCGGGCTGCTGGGTGTGTGCGTGCTGCTGGTCCATACAGTCAGCCTATTGCACGGCACTGCCCGGGGTCAGACTCGCTGCCCGTACCGAGTCACTTCTGTGGATAACTCACCTTGCATGGGAACAATCCTGGTCTGTGGACGACGAATGGGCTCGCGGGGTCAGCTCCAGTGATCCTCGTAGATTTCTTCTGGGACGACGAGCGCATAGATCGCGAGCCCTGACGCCCACACTGCGGCACAACCGGCGCGCAAGAGATTCAGGGGTGAGTCACCGTGCTTCACGATGTTCACGATGTGTCCGTCCATGCGCACCTGAGCGGAACCTACCTTCGCGGTGCCATCACTGAGGGTTTCCGTCACCGGATATGGCTCATGGAGCTCTTTTAACGATGCCACGATGTAGTCGGGACGCATATTTGCCCCTGCAGCGATGAGCTGTTTGGGTCGGTCGACGCCGGTCAGCACGTGCAGCGACGAGATGCCCGCGGCATTCGCCCCTTGAATGTCGGTGTCGAGGCGGTCGCCGATCATGAGTGCGTTGCTCGTGCCAAACCGCGAGAACGCCTGCTCATAAATGGGGGTCTCGGGCTTGCCTGCGAACTCGGGCAGGCGCGCAACGGCTGCGTGCACTGCTGAGACCAGGGTTCCGTTGCCCGGTGCGAGACCGCGTTCAAGCGGCAGCGTCCAGTCGGTATTCGTGGCAATCCACGGCAAGAGATCCCGTCCGGGCCGCTCGGCGAGCGCGAACGCAGCTTCGGCGAGGTGTTCCCACCCGACATGCGGAGCAAATCCCTGCACGACCGCGGCTGGGTCATCATCCGCGCTGCGCGTGACACGATACCCGGCTTTCGTCAGCTCATCGACAAGACCATCTCCGCCGACCACGAGCACGGTCTGCCCGGGTGGCACGGTCTGAGCCAGCAGCTTGACCGCGGCCTGCGGCGATGTCACCACATCATCAACGGTGGAGTTCAGTCCAAACGATCGAAGCTGATCCGCGACGATTGCTGCGGTGCGCGACGCATTATTGGTGAGGTAGCCGACCCGTGTCACCGCCGCGGCACGATTGAGCTCTTCCACGGCGTGTGGAATAG
>JAAZFP010000081.1 GCA_012511645.1 Microbacteriaceae bacterium | reverse complement strand
GCCCCTACACCGTGAGCGAACCTGATGAGCTCAAGTCAGAGGCGGAGCTGCGCGTTGAACGCGAACTCGCCACCCTGCTCGATGAGGTTGTAGAACGAGACTTTCCATTTCTCGGCATTTGCTATGGCATCGGTACGATTGGCACTCATCAGGGCGCCGTCGTCGACCGCACTTTTGGAGAAAAGGTGCAGTCGGTGCAGGTCACGCTGAGCGAAGCTGGAGCAAGCGATCCACTGTTTCACGAGTTGCCAAGCACATTTGACGCATTTGTTGGGCACAAAGAGGCGATCCGTGAGGCCCCTGATCACTTCACGGTGTTGGCAAGCTCACCGGGATGCCCAGTGCAGGCGTTTCGGGTCGGCAAGAACGTGTATGCCACACAGTTCCACCCCGAACTCGACACTCAAACCTTTGCGTCTCGGGTTCGCGCCTACGCCGGTCACGGCTATTACGAGCCCGAGGAACTCGAAGGCATCATCGATCACATCATGCGCGCTGACGTTCGGGCCTCACAAATGGTGCTTGCCCGATTTACCGAACTGTACCTGAGATAGCGATAAGCTTGAAAGGTTGCCAGGGGGCGTTAGCTCAGCCGGTTAGAGCAACGGACTCATAATCCGTCGGTCGCGGGTTCAAGCCCCGCACGCCCTACTCTGTGACGAACCGCCAGTCACGCCTGCGATTCGGTCAGCACGTTGCGACCGGTCTGCGGGTGTGACTTTGCGAGCCCGACCACCCCAATGAGCGCAATGATACCGGTCACAATGAAGACGAGAGCAGCCCACCCCGGCGCGTTTGCGGCCTCCTGCAGCACCACGATGCCGATCAGAATCGCGACGAGCGGGTCGATGACGGTGAGCCCCGCGATAACCAGGTCTGGCGGGCCGGATGAATAGGCGTTCTGCACAAACATCATGCCAAGCAGACCACCGGCCAAGAGCGCAACGATGCACACCACGGTGAGCCACTCGAAGTCGTTCTGCTGCACGCGGCTGATGATCGTTTTTGCGAAGGTTGCGACGAACCCGTAGAGCACACCAGAGCCCACGATGTAGAACAGCGCGACGGCACGGTGGCGAACAAGCAAGAACCCCACAATGGCGATCGCGAGCACGACCGCAAAGATCACGAGAATGGTGATGAGTTTTTGATCGGTAATGGGGCGATCAGCGGCGGTGAATGCTGCCACAACCACGAAGGTGACGATGCCGCCCACGCACATAGAGAGAAACACCACTGCGCGCTTCGGCAGCCTGAGCCCCGACATTCGCGAGTTCAACACCGCGGTAATAACCATTGCGACGACACCCAGGGGCTGCACCACGATGAGCGGCGATAGCGCGAGCGCACCAATCTGAAACGCGATCGCAAGACCGAGCAATGTCGTGCCGACCACCCAGGAGGGTCGGCGCAGCAGTCCGAGCACCTGGCGAAATGAGAGACCACTGCCTGCTGATTGGCCCGTGATGCGCTCTACCTTATTGAGCCCGCGCGACTGATACTGCGCCCCAAAAGACATGAGCGCCGCGCCGATGAGCGCGAGCGGGATGCCCCAAAACTGCTTCGGATCGAGCGCAGTCAGCGTCGAATCGGCAGCCAATCGCGCCGTGACGTCGAGCACTGCAATTGGAGTCACGCCCTTACGCTACACCTTTGGGAGCCAAAATCAGTTCAACGAGCCGCGCAGCGGCAAGAGGAATCTCATCGTTGATGATTACCTCATCAAACTCGTCGGCTGCCGCGAGCTCAACTTTTGCGGTGTCGAGCCTGCGTGCTCGCTCATCCTCGGTCTCAGTCCCGCGCCCGATGAGGCGGCGCACGAGTTCTTCCCAACTCGGTGGCGCAAGAAACACGAGACGCGCATCCGGCATGCTCGCCCTGACCTGACGCGCACCCTGCAAGTCAATCTCGAGCAGCATGTGCTCACCTCGCTGAGCCGCGTCACGCACGGGCCCACGCGGAGTGCCGTATCGGTGCGTGTTGTGCACGGTTGCCCATTCAAGAAGCTCATCGGCCGCGAGCAGGCGATCGAAACCCTCGTCATCGGTGAAGTAGTAGTGCACACCGTCAATCTCGCCGGGCCGCGGTGGTCTGGTGGTCACGGAAATCGAATGTGAGATCGCTGGAAAGTGTTCTCGCACATAGGCAGCAACCGTGCCCTTGCCAACAGCGGTTGGACCGGCTAACACGGTCAAGGCTGGCGTCTGTCCAGCCCCTGTCGCGCCGACCCGGTCACGCACAAACTGCTCGAGTCGCTCACGTTGCAGCACTCCGAGCCCACCCAAACGCTTGCGTGGCGAAATGCCTAGCTCGTCGAGCAGCCGCACTGTCTTGGTTTCGCCAATCGCGGGGAATGTTTGCAAGAACTCCGTGACCCGCAGTGATGCCTCGGGTGTGCCCGCCTGCTGCGCATTGCTCATTGCCCTGATTGGCGAGAGTTCGCCGCTGCGCAGCCGCTGTTTTACTACTGCACGAGCCTGTCGCGCGGCAACGGCGGCACGGCTTGCAGCCTGCCGATCAACTTCTGGCATCGCTCGGCGCGGTGCATCGCCTGTGTAGTTCATCCTCTCTAGCCTAGTATCGTCTTGCGCAACGCGGCGCGACCGATACCTGAACAGGAAGAATCACCTGCCCTTCGGCGAATCACTGCCAACTGATGTTCGAGGATGAGCGACGCGCTGAGCAGGTCATTACACGGCGGCGGCGATGGCCTCTGCTCGAGTGCGAATGCGGTCGGCAAGGCCCTGCTCTCCTCCGGCGAGGATGCCGCGTGACTCGTTCGCGAGCATCGCCCAAGCGAGACCCCCGAAGATCGACTTCGCGTCTTCGATGCGCGCGCCCTGCGCACCGAAGCCGGGAGCCAGCACAGGCAGCGCAGGTTTCGCGGGTGCCGACGCCGTGTCAATGCCGAAGTCACTGAGCGTCAAGGTCGCGCCGAGCACCACGCCCACAGAATTCACATAATGATCATCAGGGTGGCCGTATGCCAGCGCGTCCTCGACCATGGCCTGCGTAACCGTGCGACCATCTTCGCGACGAGCGGTCTGCACGGCCCGCGCCTCAGGGTTCGAGGTCGCGGCAAGCACAAACAGGCCCTTACCGTGATCACGCACATGGTCGAGTGCCCCGGTGAGGCTGCCAAAGCCCTGGTACGCAACAACGGTCATCGCGTCGGCCTCGAGCGGTGACCCTGGGGTCAGCCACGCATCGGCGTAGCCGCTGAGGCTTGTGCCGATGTCGCCCCGCTTCGCATCAGCGATGACGAGTACCCCTGCCTCACGCGCGTCGCTGAGCACCCGTTCGAGTGCTGTGAAGCCGGCCGCCCCAAAACGCTCGAAAAAAGCGACCTGTGGCTTCACGCAGGCCGCAACGCCAGCCGATGCGGCGACCACCTCCCTGCCGAGGCGCTCGGCGGAAGCTGCGCTGTCGGGCAGCCCCCAATCCGTGAGCACCGCTGCCGAGGGATCAATTCCCGCACACAGGTGACGCTTCGCAGCTAACTCGAGTGCGATGCGATGCGAAAATCGCTGTTCTGCCGAAACGGTCACGGTGATCCTCAGACCGCCGCGGCGCGCTCAGCGACTCGATCGGCCTCATACTCTTGCAGCGATTTCACGTCAAACGCACCCGAGTGCGCGGAGAGCGCGCCGACGGCTGCCGACAGCTCGCTGATTGTCGTGAAAATCGGCTTATCGGCGGCAATCACGGCGGCACGAATCTCATACCCATCAGCACGCGCCGACGAGCCGGAGGGGGTATTCACGACCATGTCGATTTCACCGTTGTTGATGAGGTCGACGATCGTCTCACCCTCAGCCTGCGCCGAGTGCTTTCGCACCGCCTCGCTTTCAATGCCATTGCGTGCGAGCACCACCTGGGTGCCCTGCGTGGCGAGCAGTCGGTAGCCCAGCTCTTGCAGGCGCTGCGCGGGCTGCACAATCGAGCGCTTGTCGCGGTCGGCAACCGAGATAAACACGGTGCCGCTCTTTGGCAGCTCGCTGCCCGCCGCAGACTGGCTCTTGGCGAATGCGCGTGGGAAGTCACGATCCATGCCCATGACCTCACCTGTCGAGCGCATCTCCGGACCGAGCAGCGAATCAACGACGAGCCCCTCGTGAGTGCGGAACCGCTTGAACGGCAGCACCGCCTCCTTCACCGCAATCGGCGCGTCGATGGACACGCGTGAGCCGTCGCGCTCTGGCAGGAGCCCCGCGTCGATGAGCTGCTGAATGGTCTCGCCAGCCATCACCCGCGAAGCCGCCTTGGCAAGCGAAATGCCGAGCGCCTTCGATACAAACGGCACTGTGCGTGACGCGCGCGGGTTCGCCTCGAGCACGTAGAGCACACCCTGGCCGATCGCGAATTGCACGTTCAGCAGACCTCGCACACCGATGCCCTCGGCAATACCGCGGGTTGCTTCGCGCACCTGGGCAATCTGATCGTGGCCCAAGGTCACGGGCGGCAGCGTGCAGCTCGAGTCACCCGAGTGCACTCCGGCCTCTTCGATGTGCTCCATGATGCCGCCGATGTAGAGCTGCTCGCCGTCAAACAGCGCGTCCACGTCGATCTCGACCGCGTCGTCCAAGAAGCGGTCGACGAGCAGCGGGTGGCCAGGACCGACGAGCGCGTGACCCTCGATGCGTTCAAAGTAGCCGTGCAGCGCGTCGGTGTCGTACACAATTTCCATGCCGCGACCACCGAGCACGAACGATGGGCGCACGAGCACCGGGTAACCGATCTCTTCGGCGACGCGAATCGCGCCTTGCTTGTCGATCGCGGTGCCGTTGCGAGGTGCGGTGAGGCCAGCGCCCTCGAGGATCGAGGCAAAGGCGCCACGCTCCTCGGCGAGGTCAATCGCCTCGGGGCTCGTGCCAAGAATCGGCACGCCCGCGTCTTTCAGCGGTTGCGCAAGACCAAGCGCGGTCTGTCCGCCGAGTTGCACCACCACGCCCAGGAGTTCACCCGAGGCCTGCTCCGCGTGAATCACCTCGAGCACGTCTTCGAGCGTGAGCGGCTCAAAGTACAGGCGATCTGAGGTGTCGTAGTCGGTCGAGACCGTCTCGGGGTTGCAGTTGATCATGATCGTCTCGTAGCCGGCATCGCTGAGCGCAAACGAGGCGTGCACGCACGAGTAGTCAAACTCGACGCCCTGGCCGATGCGGTTCGGGCCTGATCCGAGAATGACGACCTTCTTGCGGTCGCTCGGGGTGACCTCGGTCTCGAGATCATACGACGAGTAGTGGTACGGGGTGAGCGCGGGGAACTCGCCGGCGCAGGTGTCGACGGTCTTGTAGACGGGGCGCAGGCCGAGCCCGTGCCGCAAGCCACGCACTTCGCTTTCGCTAATGCCGCGGATCGCAGCGATCTGCGCGTCACTGAAGCCGTGATCCTTGGCCTCACGCAGCACCTCGAGGGTGAGTTGCGGCGCGGCAGCAATGCGCTCGGCGACCTCGTTGATGAGCTGAATCTGGTCGAGGAACCACGGATCGATGGCGGTCGATTCGAACACCTGCTCAATGGTCGCACCGAGGCGGAGCGCCTGCTGCACGTCGATGATGCGGCCGTCGGTCGGGCGCACCATGGATTCGAGCAGGCGTGCAATGATTTCGTCGACTGACTCGGTCGTCGTGTCGACCACGTCCCAGTGGAACGAACTGCCCCGCTTTTCGAGCGAGCGCAGCGACTTCTGCAGCGCGGTCGTGAAGTTGCGGCCAATCGCCATCGCCTCGCCCACCGACTTCATGGTGGTGGTGAGCGTGTCGTCGGCTGCGGGGAACTTCTCGAAGGCGAAGCGAGGGGTTTTCACGACGATGTAGTCGATCGCCGGTTCGAAGCTCGCGGGAGTCTTCTGCGTGATGTCGTTGGGAATCTCGTCGAGCCGGTAGCCGATTGCGAGCTTCGCGGCGATCTTAGCGATCGGGAAGCCGGTGTCCTTCGACGCGAGAGCCGACGACCGTGACACGCGCGGGTTCATCTCGATAACAATCACGCGGCCCGTCTTAGGGTCGACGGCGAACTGAATGTTGCAGCCACCGGTGTCGACACCGACCGAGCGAATGATGTCGATGCTGATGTCGCGCAGCTTCTGAAACTCACGGTCGGTGAGTGTCAGGGCAGGTGCTACCGTGATCGAGTCACCGGTGTGCACGCCGACGGCGTCCACGTTTTCGATGGAGCACACGACGACCGTGTTATCTGACTGGTCGCGCATGAGCTCGAGCTCATACTCTTTCCAGCCGAGAATCGACTCTTCGAGCAGCACCTCAGTGGTGGGGCTGTAGTGCAGGCCGTCACCGACGATGCGCACGAGCTCTTCTTCGGTGTAGGCGAAGCCCGAGCCGAGCCCGCCCATGGTGAACGAGGGGCGCACCACGAGCGGGTAACCAAGATCTTTCGCGAATTCTTTCGCCTCGTCGATCGTGTGCGCGATGTACGAGCGGGCGACGTCGGCGCCGGCTTCGAGCACGAGATCCTTGAAGATCTGTCGGTCTTCACCGCGCTGAATCGCCTCAACCTTGGCGCCGATCAGTTCAACGTTGTACTTCTCGAGGATGCCCTGCTCGTGCAGCTCCATGGCCGCGTTGAGCGCGGTCTGTCCACCGAGGGTCGGCAGAATCGCGTCGGGCTTTTCCTTTGCGATGATGGTCTCGATCACCTCAGCGGTGATGGGCTCGACGTAGGTGGCGTCGGCGAAGTCGGGGTCAGTCATGATCGTCGCGGGGTTTGAGTTCACGAGGATCACGCGCACCCCCTCTTCGCGTAGCACGCGGCAGGCCTGGGTGCCCGAGTAGTCGAACTCGCACGCCTGCCCGATGACGATCGGCCCTGAGCCGATGACGAGGACTGAGTTGATGTCTGAACGCTTTGGCATGGGTTAGTTCTCCTCTGCGGCCGAGCCGCCTGCTGCGCTGGTCGAAGATGAAGTGCGATCTTTGACGAGCTGACGGAAACGATCAAACAGGTAGAAGGCATCGTGTGGGCCTGCGGCAGCCTCGGGGTGATACTGCACCGAGAACGCGGCGATGTCGAGGCACTCGAGGCCCTCAACGACCTGGTCGTTCAGGCTGTAGTGGCTCACCTGCACGCGGCCGAAGCCGGCGGGTGAGTCGAACTCGCCCTCGATAGGCGCGTCAACCGCGAAGCCGTGGTTTTGCGCGGTAATTTCGACCCGGCCGGTGCGCTTGTCGAGCACGGGCTGGTTGATGCCGCGGTGGCCGAAGGGCAGTTTGTAGGTGTCGAGGCCCAGCGCCCGACCGAGCAGTTGGTTGCCGAAGCAGATGCCGAAGTAGGGAATGCCGTCGCGCAGCAGCTGCTGCAACAGCGCCACCTCAGCATCTGAGGCGGCAGGATCACCGGGGCCGTTCGAAAAGAACAGTGCGTCAGGAGCGACCGCGCGCACGTCCTCCACCGTCGCGGCTGCGGGCAGCACCTCCACGTCGAAGCCGTGCTCTGCGAGAAACTGCACGGTTGAGCGCTTGATACCGAGATCAAGCACTGCGATGGTACCGACCCGCTCAGTGTCTGCAGCTGCCGGCACTGAGTAACGTTCGGTGGTTGAGACTTCATCAGAGAGTCGTTTGCCCTCCATGCCCTGCTGGTCGCGCACCAGCGCGAGCTGATCCGCGGGTGACAGCTCAGCGTCGGCCCCAGAGAACACACCGGCACGCATCGCCCCTGCCGAACGAATTCGGCGGGTGATCGCTCGGGTGTCTACTCCTGAGATGCCAACGACGCCGTCTGCGACGAGATCCTCGTCGAGTGAGCGCTCAGCACGAAAATTAGAGACTCGGCGCGCAGGATCGCGCACAATGAAGCCGGACACCCAGATCTTGCGTGACTCTTTATCTTCGTCGTTCACGCCGGTGTTGCCAATATGCGGCGCGGTCATGAGCACGATCTGACCCGCGTACGAGGGGTCGGTGAGGGTCTCCTGGTAGCCGGTCATGCCAGTAGAGAAGACAACTTCACCCAGTGTGCGGCCCGTTGCGCCGTAGGCGCGGCCTTCGAAGCGGGTGCCGTCTTCCAGCACGAGTACGGCTGGCCCCTGCGGAACCGCACTCGCGGGCGGTGCAATCGGTGGCGTGGTGGTCATAGCTGCTCCTCCTGAGCCGTGGTGGGCGCGTCGCTGGCTGATGCAGCCGACGACACAGAAATCTGATCAATTGCCTCGCTGAAGCGGCGCTGATCGGCGCGCTGGTCGAAGCGGAAACTGGATTCAAGGTGACGCTCGCCGGCGTCCCAGCGCATGAGCGCGAGGCCCCCTGATTCGACGGCTTTGCCAACCCTGCGACCGGCTGCGTCACTGCCACGCAATTGCGCCGCGGCGAAGTACACGGTGTCTTCGCCATCGATTTCGAGGGCGACACCGTCGGCGCGAACCGTCATCGCGGCATTGCCGCGGTAACGCAGCCCGGGGGCTGCAACCCGAACGAGCGGCTCACCGACCGGGGTCGTAGAGACATAGAGCACGCGAGCGAACTCTGCCAGCACCTCACCAATCGGTGCGGTCTGCGGGGTGTGCACGTCAGAATCTCGTCGTGCGCGTGCGCGCCAGCCGAGCCACATACTGAGAAAGGCGATGGCGATGACCGCGATGACGATCAGCGCAAAGAGTGGGCGACTCACTGTGCCTCCTGTGCTGCTCGTGCGACTGTCTCTGGATCAACAAGCGACCCGTCGTGGTAGGTCAGGTAGCCTCGGCGAATGGTGCTGTGCACGCGGCCGGGCAGTTCCATGCCAAGATACGGCGAGTTGTGGCTCAGTCCGTGAAGGTGGTCGACCGCGAAGGTGCTCGATCCACTCGGATCGACCAGCACGAGGTCAGCGGCTACGCCTGCCTCGAGAGCTGCAGGGTGCCCTTCGAGCCGCCCAATCTGAGCAGGCGTCTGAGACAGCAGTTGCTCGAGTTCGGCCCAGCTCGTGTGCCCCTCAGCGATCAGGCTGAGCAGCGCAATCGAAAAGGCAGATTCGAGACCGACCATGCCAAACGCTGCTGCGCCCCACTCGCAGTCCTTGCTCTCTGCGGGGTGTGGTGCGTGATCGGTAGCAATGATGTCGATGACGCCATCGGCGACCGCCTGACGCAGCGCACGAACGTCTTCGTCGCGACGCAGCGGTGGGTTCACCTTGTACCGAGGGTCATACGTTCTCGCCAAGTCTTCGGTCAGGATCAGGTGATGCGGCGTCACTTCGGCCGTCACCTGCACACCGCGAGCCTTCGCCCAGCGAATCACCTCGACAGAGCCTGCGGTCGAGAGGTGACAGATGTGGAGCCGCGCACCGAGGTGCTCGGCAAGCAACACATCGCGGGCGATGATGGACTCTTCGGCGACCGCCGGCCACCCCTTCAGACCGAGTTCGCTCGACAGCGCGCCCTCGTTCATTTGGGCGTCTTCGGTGAGGCGCGGATCCTGCGCGTGCTGCGCGACCACACCATCAAACGTCTTCACATATTCGAGGGCGCGACGCATCAGCAGCGAATCGTGCACGCACTTGCCATCATCGCTGAACACTCGCACCTGAGCCATTGACTGCGCCATTGCGCCGATCTCGCTGAGTCGCTCCCCCGCGAGATCTTCGGTGACTGCGCCAATCGGCCGCACCGTCGCGTAGCCGGCGCGATCACCCAGCGACTGCACCTGCTCGACCACGCCAGCGGTATCCTGCACCGGCATCGTGTTTGCCATGGCAAACACCGTCGTGAAGCCGCCGGATGCCGCGGCTCGCGTGCCGGTGAGCACGGTTTCGCTCTGCTCGAAGCCGGGCTCGCGCAGGTGCGTGTGCAGGTCGACAAACCCGGTCAGCGCAATGAGCCCCTCGCCGTCGATCACGGTCTCATCATCGTGCGCTGCGAGCGATCCTCCCACTGCACGCTCCGTGATGCGCCCATCCGAGATGCGCAGATCAGTGGTAGGTGCGTCGGTGAGGTCTGCGCCACGCTCGGTGAGGTTGGCCGCAAGCCGAACCCCGCGAATCAGAATGTCTGGGTTGCTCATGCTGCCTCTCGATCGCCGCTTAACAGAAGGTAGAGGGCGGCCATGCGCACCGATACGCCGTTTGACACCTGGTCAAGCACGGTGGATCGGGGGCTATCGGCCGCCGCCGAAGAAATCTCGAGCCCGCGGTTCATGGGCCCCGGGTGCATGATGAGTGCGCCCTCAGTCAGTTGGGTGAGCCGCGCGTCATCGAGGCCCCAGTTGCGCGCATACTCGCGCTCGTTCGGGAAGAACGCCGCGTGCATGCGCTCGGTCTGAATGCGCAGCATCATCACGATGTCTGGCTGGTCTTCGCGCAGCGCCTCATCGAGCGAGTGGCGCACGGTGACCGGCCAGGTGCGAGCACCGTATGGCTGCAGCGTCTCGGGAGCGACGAAACTCACATGCGCGCCGAGCGTGGTGAGCAGCCAGAGATTTGACCGGGCGACTCGCGAGTGAGCAAGGTCACCAACGATAACGACACTGACGCCGTCGAGATCGCGGCCGCGGCTCGCCTCACCATAGAGGCGGCGGCGCATGGTGAACGCATCGAGCAGTGCCTGGGTGGGGTGCTCGTGGGTGCCGTCCCCCGCGTTCATCACCCCTGCGTCGATCCAGCCGCTGCTGGCGAGCCGGTGCGGTGCGCCGCTTGCAGGGTGGCGAATGATGACGCCGTCTGCACCGATTGCCTGCAGCGTTTGTGCGGTGTCTTTGAGCGATTCGCCTTTGCTGACCGAACTGCCTTTTGCGGTGAAGTTGATCACGTCGGCGCTGAGTCGTTTGGCAGCGGCTTCGAAGCTGATCCGGGTGCGGGTGCTGTCTTCAAAGAACAGGTTCACCACCGTCTTGCCGCGAAGCGTGGGTAGCTTCTTCATCTCGCGTTGCTGCGTGGCCGCCATTTCTTCTGCGGTGTCGAGAATGAGCAGCGCTTGATCTTTGGTCAGCGTTCGCGTGTCGAGCAGGTGCCTCATGCGCGGCCCTCCTGCCCTGCCGAGCGGCCGGCATCGCTGATCGTAACCTCATCGACGCCATCGACCTCGGTGAGGCGCACCGAGATGCGTTCGTCTTTGGCACTGGGCAGGTTCTTGCCGATGTAGTCGGCACGAATCGGAAGCTCACGGTGGCCGCGATCGACGAGCGCTGCGAGGCGCACGGCTTTCGGCCGACCGTAATCATTCAGCGCATCCAAGGCGGCACGCACGGTGCGGCCCGAGTAGAGCACGTCGTCGACAAGCACGACAGTCGTGCCGTCGAGGCTGACCGGGATTTCGGTCGGCTGCGGTGCGCGGGTCGGGTTCTTCGCCAGGTCATCGCGGTACATCGTGACGTCAAGCTGCCCCACGGGAACCACGGCTCCCTCGATGCGCTCAATTGCCTCGGCAACGCGATGCGCGAGTGCAACACCCCTGGTAGGAATGCCCAGAAGCACGAGGTGTTCGGCGCCCTTGTTGGATTCAAGGATCTCGTGTGAGATTCGGGTGATCGCCCGAGAAATCTCAGCGCTCTCAAGCACTGTTCTCGCTGCCACGTCACCGCCCCCCTTCTGCGCCTCACGGGACGCTGTTAAAGAAGTGCTGTCAATAGCTCAAGCTTAGCGCAGATCACCTGCGTGCTGGGCGATCTTCGCGAGCACCCCGTTGACGAATCGTGAGCTGTCTTCAGTCGAATACTCTTTCGCGAGCTCGACCGCCTCGTCGATCGCAACAGCCGAGGGAATCTCTGCGTTGTGCAGCAACTCCCACGACGCCAACCGCAGCACTGCGCGGTCGACGTTTGGCATGCGGTCGATCGTCCATCCCTGCGCGTAGCTCGAAATCAGCTCATCGATCTCATCGCGGTGGTCGTTCACCCCGTCAACGATCTCGCGGGCATAGAGCCACGAGGCCATACGATCTGGTTCACCCGTTGCTCGACCTGCTTCAGCTTCGATGATCACATCAAGGCTCACGCCTCGAACATCAGCCTGAAACAGCATGTCAAGGGCCCGTTTGCGAGCCTTGCTGCGTGCACTCATGCAGGCGCTCAGTCGGTTGCGCGACCGAGGTAGTCACCCGTGCGGGTGTCAACCTTGACGCGTGTGCCGGTCTCGAGAAAGAGCGGCACCTGAATCTCTGCACCGGTCTCAACTGTGGCGGGCTTCGTGCCGCCGGTTGAGCGATCACCCTGCAGGCCAGGCTCGGTGTAGGTGATCTCGAGGATCACGCTCGCGGGAAGCTCAATGTAGAGCGGCTCGCCCTCGTGCAATGCGATCTGCACATCCTGGTTTTCGAGCATGAACTGTGAGGCGTCGCCAACAACGGTTCCCGAAACGGTCAGCTGGTCGTAGTCATGCTTGTCCATGAACACAAAGTCGGCACCGTCTTGGTAGAGGTACTGAAAGTCACGGCGATCAACGAGCGCGGTTTCGATCTTTGCGCCGGCGTTGTAGGTCTTGTCAATGATCTTGCCCGAGACCACGTTCTTTTGCTTCGTGCGCACGAACGCACCACCCTTGCCGGGCTTGACGTGCTGAAATTCGACCACACTCCAGAGCTGACCGCCTTCTTTGATGACGGTGCCGTTCTTGATGTCGTTCGAGGTTGCCATAATGTTGGTGCTCTTTCAGTTTCTTG
>JAAZFP010000004.1 GCA_012511645.1 Microbacteriaceae bacterium | reverse complement strand
TCACCGTGCTCGCCGCAGGTGCAAACCGTGATCCGCAGCCCGCGACCGTGACGGTTCGGGTGGCACCTGGAGAGCGCGTGACCGCGACGATTCCGCTGTCGGGGGTTGACCCTGACGGTGACCGGCTGCGCCTCGTCTCGGTTGACTCACCGGCCGACCCGCAGCTGTCGACGCAGGTGGTGGCCCGCAGCAATTCGGTGCAGGTGGCCGCGTCAGCGAGCGCGGAGCGCGGCACTCATGTGGTGGGGTACACCGTGCGCGATGCCTTCGGCGGTGAGGCGCAGGGTCGGTTGCGGGTGATGGTGACGGAGCCTGACGGCTCGGGCAGCGCGCCCGTGGTCTACAGCGACTATGTGCGCATGGTGTTTGGGGCGACCGAGCCCGCCGTGGTGCGGCCGCTCGACAACGACCTTGACCCGTCGGGCGGCACGCTCGAACTCGTGTCGGTGGTGCCGAATGTGCCGGGCGGCGCCGCATCCCTCCAGTATCAGCAGCTTGCTGACCGGCTGGATCTCACCTCGCTCGACGACGGGGTCGTGCGCATTCATGGCGGCGATGAGCTGGGAACGGTGTCGTTCACCTACACCGTGCGCTCGACACTGACCACGAGCACCGCCGATGGGCTGATCGTGGTGCAGGTGTCTGAGCGTGTGGGGCTACAGGCTCCCGTGGTCACCGACACCGTGCTGTCGGTGCGTGACCGGGCGGATTTCTCGCGCGTCGGTGTCGACGTCGTGACCGATCGGGTGCGCTGGGCCGCGGGCGATGCTTCGACGCTCTCGCTGTCGCTGTGGGGCAGTGCGGCAGAGCGATACCGGGTGAGTGGCAACCACATTCTCGGCACCTATCAGGCTGAGGGCGACCTTGTGGTGTTTCGGTTGGCTGGCACCGACGCGATGGGTGCTGACGTCGAGACCTTCGGATTCTTGGTGGTGCCCCCGCTCGATGAGCTGCGGCTGACCCTCGCACAGGGCGCGACGCCGCTCACCGTCGCCGAGGGGGAGAGCATCGACGTGCGGGTCACCGACCTGCTCGATCTCGGCCCGGGCGATCGCGCGGAGCTCGACACGGCGGCCCTTGCGGTGCAGCGACCGCAGGCACGCTGCGTGGCGCTCAACGAGCTCACGGTTCGCTACTCTGCAGGCCGAGAGGCGCCCTGGAGCGACACCTGCACGATTCGGGTAAAACTCGCCGAGCAACACACCTACACGGTGCTGCCGGTGCCGATTTCGATCGTGCCCGACGCCCCGGTGGCGCAGCTGAATCCACTCACCCGCACGCTCGCCCCTGGCGCCACCGAAACGATCGGGCTGACCGACATGCTGCAGTGGCAGGGTGGGCGCGAGGGGCGCGTCGATCAGCTACGTTGGCAGGTTACGGGTGGTGCGACGTCGTTTGAGGTCGCCCAGACCGACGCCCAGCTGCGGGTGACCGCCCGAGCTGATGCCGTGCCAGGATCGCAGCAGCAGCTCACCGTGGCGGTCACGGGGGCCGGAGACAGCCAGGCCGCCCTCACGCTGCGAGTGGGTGAGGCGGCGATCGATGCGCCGCGCGGCGGCACGGTGTCGCTGCAGTGCACCCTCGGCTCGCCGTGCACGACACCGCTCGTCGGGGTCGCTGGCGAGCATGATCCGTTTGCAGGCAAGACCGGCGGTGGGCTCACCCTCGTGTCTGTGGACGCGGCGACCTGCCAGGTGGGCGCGCTGCAGGCGGTCGGCAATGCCGTGCAGGTGAGCTGGGCCGACCCACGCGGCCCGGGCGGCAGCTGCACCGCACGCTTCACGGTGCACGACGCGCAGCAGCGCATTGGCACCGGCACCATCGAACTCGACGCGCAGGGCGTGCCGCGGGCACCCGCGAGCATTGTGCCGAGCGGCGCGAACGCGACGAGCGTGCAGCTCACCGTGACCCTGGCTGACCGTCCATCGCACCCCGAAACTACCTCGGTTGAGGTGCTCTCACTGACGGGCAGGGTCGTTGCGACCTGCACCCCGACCGATCTCGAAGCGCAGTGTTGGGTGGAGGGTGTGCCCGTGGGCAAGGCCCAGGGCAGACAGTATCTGGCGCGCGCGGTGAACGCGGTGGGCCCCTCTGACCTCACGCGAAACCCGTCGAGGGCGACCTGGGCCTATGTGCCGCCCGCCGCGCCGACGGTGACGGCGCAGGTGACGAAAGACTCGGCGAACACGAGCACCACTCAGGGTGAGGTGACGCTCAGGGTCGAGGGGTCAGCGCGTGCGAGCAGGTTCCTGCTCACGGTCACCCCGAATCACACCGGCGCCCCCGTCCAGATCGAGCGCACGAGCACGCATCGACTGCCACCGGGCATCACCTCGTTCTCGGTGATCCCGCAAGATCCCGATCTGCCGCCGGGCTACGACGGCTCGACCGACGGAGCGGCCGGTGAGGCGCGCAACGTCACCATCGGCGCAGCGCCCATCGTGACTGGTGCGCAACTCACTCAGCCCGATCCGTCCGACGCCACAACGGCTCGCCTCACGCACGGTCTCAATGAGAACTTCGCAAGCGAGGTGACGCTGACCTATGGCATCAGCGCGCCCAACAGCGCGTCGCCGAGCGGCACCCTTGCGGCATGCACGAGCACCAGCCCAGAGTTCACCGGCCTCACCCCAGGCACCTATATCGGCACCGTGTGCGCGCAGAGCGAGTTCGGGCGCACCATGGCCCTGACCTCGGCCACCTGGCTCGGCGGTGACCCCGATCCGGTTGTGGTGTCGTCCGGCTATCGCATCGCGGCTGATCCGGTGTCGAGCGGCAACTCGCGCGACTACACGAGGGTCGCCGACTACTCGATCGAGACGCTTGCCGACGCGACCGTGCGGTTCGCGTTGAGCGATGGCACGACCCAGATGGGCACCCTCGCCCAGGTGCCAGTTGGGGTCACCGTGCAGGTGCAGCAGTGCGTGTCGACCGGCGGCGGTGA
>JAAZFP010000080.1 GCA_012511645.1 Microbacteriaceae bacterium | reverse complement strand
GGTGTGCGGCGACAGCCCCCGCTCGATGGCGACGTGGCGAAGATACTGAGCCGCACCGTGATCAGGAGTGAGCGCAGCCATGGGCCGCGCTACTCGGTTGCAGCGAACAGGCGCGCGGCCTCACGTCGTTCGATCGCGGCCCCTGCGAGCCCGGCAAACAGCGGGTGCGGCTTGCCCGGCCGCGAGCGCAGCTCGGGGTGTGCCTGGGTCGCGATGTAGAACGGGTGTTCCGAGGTGGGAAGCTCCGCATATTCCACGAGCTCACCGTCTGGGCTCGTGCCCGAGAACACCAAGCCCGCGGCAGCGATCTCGTCACGGTAGCGGTTGTTCACCTCATACCGGTGACGGTGACGCTCGCTCACCAGCGTCTCACCGTAGAGCTCCGCGGCGAGTGAGTCATCAGCGAGGCGCGCCTCGTACAGACCAAGACGCATCGTTCCGCCAAGATCTCCGCCGTCCAGAATGTTGACCTGCTCGGCCATCGTCGCAATGACGGGCACCGAGGTGTCTGCATCAAATTCGGTCGAGGATGCCCCTTCGAGGCCCACCACGTTGCGCGCGTACTCGATCACCATGCACTGCAGGCCAAGGCAGAGCCCCAGCGTTGGGATACCATTCTCGCGCGCAAAGCGCAGCGCCCCGAGTTTGCCTTCAATCCCGCGAATACCGAACCCGCCGGGCACACAAATGGCGTGCATGGTGCCGAGCGCTTCGAGTGCGCCCTCTGGCGTCTCGCAATCATCAGACGCAACCCAGTGAATGTTGACCTTGGTGGAGTGCGCGAACCCACCGGCTCGCAGCGCCTCTGTCACCGAGAGGTAGGCGTCGGGAAGATCGATGTACTTGCCGACGAGGGCAATGTTCACTTCGCCCTTCGGGTTGTGCACCGCATCGAGCACCGGCTGCCAGCGGGTCCAGTCAACCGGCTGAGCTTTCGCGGTGAGGTCGAGGTGCTCAACCACGGTCTGGTCAAGCCCCTGATCGTTGAATAGCTTCGGCAGGTCATAGATGCTCTTGACATCAACTGCGTTGACGACGGCATCCTCGTCCACGTCACACATCAGTGCGATCTTGCGCAGGTTATCTTCGGTGACCGGCCGATCGCTGCGCAGCACCAGCGCGTCGGGCTGAATACCGATCGATCGCAGCGCAGCTACCGAGTGCTGCGTTGGCTTCGTTTTCTGCTCACCGGATGCACCCATGAACGGAACCAGCGACACATGCACGAAGATGACGTTCTTGCGGCCAAGCTCGTGACGCACCTGACGGGCGGCCTCGAGAAATGGCTGCGATTCGATATCACCGACGGTGCCACCGATTTCCGTAATGATGACGTCGGGCTGCGGCACTTCGTGCGACTGCAAGCGCATGCGTCGCTTGATCTCGTTCGTGATGTGCGGAATGACCTGCACGGTCGCACCGAGGTAGTCGCCACGGCGCTCTTTCGCGATGACCTCCGAGTAAATCTGCCCGGTGGTCACGTTCGCGGCACGCGACAGGTTGATGCCAAGGAAGCGCTCGTAGTGGCCAATGTCGAGATCGGTTTCTGCTCCGTCGTCGGTGACGAAGACCTCACCGTGTTCGAACGGGTTCATCGTTCCCGGGTCGACGTTCAGATACGGATCGAGCTTTTGCATGACCACATGGAGCCCTCGAGCGGTGAGCAGGTTGCCGAGGCTGGCGGCGGTTAAGCCCTTGCCAAGCGAGGAGACGACACCCCCGGTCACGAAGATGTGTTTCGTTGTTCCGGACTCGTGCTGCTTAGTACTCACGGACTTCAACACTACCACCCTCACTCACCTCTCGGCGACTGATTTTCATCGTACATTGCGACTTCGCTACAGCGTTCGCTACAGCGTTTCTTGGCGCGGCACCCACACCTGTTTGATGATCATCAGCACCATCGCGGTTACCGGAATCGAAATCAGCGCACCGAGCAATCCAAGCAGCGTGCCACCCGCGAGTGCACCAATCACCACGAGCGCACCCGGCACCGACACGACCCGGTTCATGATGCGCGGGGTCAGCAGGTACGACTCGATCTGCATGTAAATGAGGTAGTAGATCACTGCGATGAGTGCGGTGGTCGGCGAGTTGAAGAGCGCCACCGCCCCAACGAGCACCGTTGCCAGCACGGAGCCGATGAGCGGAATCAGCGCGAGCATGAACACACCAACCGCGACCAACCCAGCGAATGGCACCCCGACGATGGTCATCATGATGAATCCGAGGATCGAGTTCAGCAGCGCGAGAACCACCATGCCATTCACATAGCCACCGACCGAAGCAGTGATCTGCTCGGTGATATCAATCACCTTCGAGCGGTTGCTGCGCGCAACGATGCTGTAAAACGCCCGCTTCACCGTCTGCAGAGAAGACAAGAAATAGAGGCTCAGGATCAAGACGATCAGCGCCGCAGTCAGCCCGTTCGCGATACCTACGCCTGCCTGCCACACCCCACCGGCAACCTGCGCCCAGTTCTCTGGCTTACTGATGAGATCTTGCGCGGAGGTCAGCAAACCGCCAAAGTCGATGAAGCCGCCGAACCGATCATCGAGAGTCTTGTACCAATCCTGGTTTTGAATATCAACAAAATAGCTGGGTGCGGTGCGCACCAGGGCAGCAATCTGATTTGCGATCATCGGAATCACAATGGCCAACACTCCTGCAACCAGCAGGATAAACGCACCGAACACAATCAGAATGCCAACCGGCCGCTTCACATTCTTTCGTTCAAGACGTGACACCAGCGGATCAAGCGCAAGCGCAACGAAGAGCGCGCCTACGACATACATGATGATGGTGCTGAGCTGCCCAATCATGTGACCGACGAGCACCGCGGCAAGCACTCCAAGGGTGACGACGAACCCAAGCTGGAATGGGCTGCGCACCACAAACTCGCGAGTACGGTGCTCCCGCGAGTTTTCTTCCTTCGTCTCGGCGATCGCGGCTTCACGGGAATCACGATACATCGCCCGAGTCTCAGCATCGAGACGGCTGAGGTCTGCGTGCACGACATCGGGATGTTCTTCCGTCAGGTCTGCTGCTTCAGCGGTGGGGCTAGCCGAGCCAGGGGTTACAGCGGACTTTGCCTTCTGGAAGATTCTCTTCATAGGGCGAGAGTATCACCCACCAGAGTGATTCTGAGATGATCACGTTGCCGCGCCGAGTTGCAGAAGTTCTGCGGCGTGGGCAAGCGCGATCTCCGAGTCGCTCAGGCCCGAAAGTAGCCTCGCCATCTCCGCGAGCCGCTCCTCGTCCTTGAGTTTGCGGCAACTTGACTCAGTAAACCCACCGGCTGAGTC
>JAAZFP010000079.1 GCA_012511645.1 Microbacteriaceae bacterium | reverse complement strand
GGGGTGTATTGGGGAAGCCCGGTGCGCCTGATGAGGGCGGTGATGTCACGGTCTGGCAGCACCGACAGCATCGCTTTGCCGACGCCCGAGGCGTGAGGGAGCACGCGCCTTCCCACCTCCGTGAACATGCGCATGCGGTGGCGCGACGGCACCTGGGCGATGTAGGCCACGAGATCACCGTCAAGCACCGCGAGGTTGGCGGTTTCTTCGGCGGTCTGCTCAAGATCTGCCAGCACGGACTGCGCCTGCAGGGCAAGCCTCGGGGTGGCCTGCTGGCCCAAGCGAATCAGCCCCGGGCCGAGACTGTACTGGCGGTCTGGCCCCTGGTGCACATAGCCGCGCTGTTGCAGCGTCTTCAGCAGCCGGTGCGCGGTCGGAGCGCTGAGCTTCGCGCGATCGGCAATGTCGGCTAGCGGCATCGCGGTGTCGGCGTCTGCGAGGGTCTCGAGCAGGTCGAGCGCACGCGCGACAGACTGCACCCCGCCCTGAGAGCCCTGTGCGTGCTGTGCGTGCTGAGTCTCCTGGGTTGAATCAGCTTCGCTCATGGCGACTGGCCGCCCTTCGTTCGATGACCCCACCACATCAAATTTCACGATGCGGAATTCTTATTTCGTTTTATGATACGCGTCACTACACTCGGCCACAACAGCACCCGGCGCATCCGCAGTCGCATCCGCGCCCCGCACTACGCAGCACCCGATGAATGGAGCACCCGTGACCGCCTACCTCACCCGAGCCGAGCTCAGCGTTGCCCCCGAGATTGTCGAGTTCGCCGAGACGACCGCGGCCAGTCACGGTCTCGACCTCGATGCCTTCTGGCAGGGCGTCAGCGACCTCATTCACGGCCTCGCGCCGCGCAACGCCGCACTGCTCGCCGAGCGCGATCGGCTTCAGCTGGAAATCGATGAGTGGCACCGCGCACATCCCGGCACACCCGACGCCGCAAGCTACCGCGCCTTTCTTGAGAAGATTAGCTACCTCACACCCGAGCCGGAACAGGTGTCAGTCACCACCAGCCACGTCGACCCCGAGATTGCGTCGCTCGCCGGCCCACAGTTGGTCGTGCCGCTGCTCAACGCCCGCTTCGCGCTGCACGCGGTGAACGCTCGCTGGGGCTCCCTCTATGACGCGCTTTATGGCACCGACGCCATCGATCAGTCGGGTGAGCTTGCACCCGGCCGCGGCTACAACGCCGCCCGCGGCGCGAAGGTGATCGAGCGCGGTCGCGCCCTGCTCGACCAGATCGCCCCGCTCACCGTGGGCTCTCACGCAGAGGCCACCCTCTACTCGGTGACAGACGGCGCTCTCGTTGTCTCGCTGCACGGCGGTCGCGAGGCGCAGCTCGTGAACCCTGAATCGTTTGTCGGCTACCGGGGCGAGGCCGCGAATCCAGGCGCCGTGCTGCTCGCCCATCACGGGCTGCACGTCGAGATCCAGATCGATGCGCAAGGATCCATTGGTGCGACGGACGACGCCGGCGTGCAAGACCTGCTGATCGAGTCGGCCCTCACCACGATCATGGATCTCGAGGACTCGGTGGCCGCGGTCGACGCCGAAGACAAGGCGCTCGGCTACCGCAACTGGCGCGGGCTCATGGACGGCACCCTCAGCGAGCAGGTCACCAAGAACGGCGAGAGCGTCACCCGTCGCGCCCACGCCGACCGTGAATACACCGCCCCTGATGGCAGCACACTCGTGGTGCCGGGCCGTTCAACGCTGTTTGTGCGCAACGTCGGTCACCTCATGCGCACCGACGCCGTGCTCGATCGCAACGGCGAGTGGGTGCCAGAGGGCATCCTCGATGCCATCATGACCGTGCTCGGATCACTCGCCGACCTGCCGCAGTTCGGTGGGTCACACGCGGGATCAAACTCGCGCACCGGATCGATCTGCATCGTGAAGCCGAAAATGCACGGCCCCGACGAGGTCGCGTTTGCTCGCGAACTCTTCGAACGCGTTGAGGCACTCTACGGCCTGCCCGAACACACCGTGAAGATGGGCATTATGGACGAGGAGCGCCGCACGAGCGCAAACCTCGCTGCCTGCATCGCCGCCGCCGGCGAGCGCGTCGTCTTCATCAACACCGGGTTCCTCGACCGCACCGGCGACGAGATTCACACGTCGCTGCACGCGGGGCCCATGCTGCCCAAGGCAGCGATTCGCACGCGCCCCTGGCTCGGCATCTACGAGGATCGCAACGTCGCCATCGGCGTCGACTGTGGCCTCGACGGCCGCGCCCAGATTGGCAAGGGCATGTGGGCGATGCCCGACCTGATGCACGCGATGCTCGAGCAAAAGATCGGGCATGTGCGCTCGGGCGCATCGACCGCATGGGTGCCCTCGCCGACCGCGGCAACGCTGCACGCCCTGCACTACCACGAGGCCGATGCGTTTGCCGCGCGTCGCGCACTCGAACCGCTACCCGTCGACAGCCTCTCGACGCTGCTCGAGGTTCCGCTCGCCGGCGACGGAGACCTCACCTCAGAGATCGTGACGACCGAGCTCGACAACAACGTGCAGTCGATTCTTGGGTATGTGGTGCGCTGGATCGACCAGGGAGTTGGCTGCTCAAAGGTGCCCGACATCCACGACATCGCGCTCATGGAAGACCGAGCAACCCTGCGCATCTCAGCGCAACTGCTCGCGAACTGGCTGGCGCACGGCATCATCACCGAGGGGCAGCTCGACGAAAGCCTCGCCCGCCTCGCCGCGGTCGTTGACCGGCAAAATGAGGGCGACGCGCTCTACGAGCGTCTGCTCGGACCGGACGGCAGCACGCCGGGCATCGCGTTCACCGCGGCACGCAGAATGATTCTTGAGGGCGCGGCGCAGCCGAACGGATACACCGAACCGCTGTTGCACGAGCTGCGCAGGCACAAGAAGGCAGCGCTCGCCGCGCGCGCCTAAGCGCTGCGAACGCTGTAGCCGGCCTCGAGCAACGCGGCTCGCGCGTCTTCGCGTGCCGAGAATTTGGTGCGCACGCCGCGAATCTCGCGGTGACCCTGGTGGCCGGGGCCGAACCACACGATCGCGTCACCTGGCTGTGCACGGGACACCGCGAGGCGGATCGCGTCGGATGGCGGCGTGATCTCATACAGCTCAATGTCGGGTCGCTCGCGCAGTGCGCCCTCGGCAAGTTGCTTGCGAATTTCGGCCGCGTCTTCAAACCTCGGGTGGTGGTCGGTCACGATCACCAGATCACTGAATCTGGCGGCCTGCGCACCCATGCCATAGCGCTTCGATTTGTACCGGTCGCCGTCGGCCCCATAGACCGTGATGACGCGCCCCTCAGTGATCTCACGGATCGACTGCAGCGTGTATTCAAACGCATCAGCGGTATGACCGAAGTCGAGATAGACGGCTGGGCTATCGTCGCCCGCAATGTTCTCGGTGCGACCGGGGATCACCGGCAGATCGGCGCCTCCGCACAGCACGCGGGTGATGTCGTCGAAGTTCACGCCGGCCTCGAGCAGCATGACGATCGCGACCGCCATGTTCTGAGCCATGTGTGGCCCCGGTACCTGGCTGCGAGTGTCAAGCGAACGACCACGATTGTCTTCGAGGATGAAGCGCGTGCCCTCCGTGGT
>JAAZFP010000078.1 GCA_012511645.1 Microbacteriaceae bacterium | reverse complement strand
GTGCGGCCACCCTCACGGATTGCGAAGCCGAGGCCCTCTTCCATAGCGATCGGCTGAATCAGCTCGACCGACATGTCGGTGGTGTCACCGGGCATCACCATCGGCTTGTCCTCGGGAAGAGTGATCACGCCGGTCACGTCGGTGGTGCGGAAGTAGAACTGCGGGCGGTAGTTCGTCTCGAACGGGTTGTGACGCCCGCCCTCTTCCTTCTTCAGGATGTAGGCAGTGCCCTCGAACTTGGTGTGCGGGGTGATCGAACCGGGTGCGACCACAACCTGGCCGCGCTCGACGTCTTCGCGCTTGGTGCCGCGAAGCAGCAGGCCACAGTTCTCGCCCGCCCACGCCTCATCAAGCTGCTTGTGGAACATCTCGATGCCGGTGACGGTGGGCTTCTGCGTCGGGCGCAGACCCACGATCTCGACCTCGGAGTTGATCTTCAGCGTGCCACGCTCGGCGCGACCGGTCACCACGGTGCCACGACCGGTGATGGTGAAGACGTCCTCAACAGGCATGAGGAATGGCTTGTCACGGTCACGAACCGGGTCGGGAACGCTCTCGTCGACAGCCTCCATGAGCTCGAGAACGGCGTTTGCCCACTTCTCGTCGCCCTGCAGTGCCTGGTAGCCCGACACGCGAACCACGGGTACGTCGTCTCCGGGGTAGCCGTGCTTCGAGAGCTCCTCGCGGACCTCCATCTCGACGAGCTCGAGGATCTCCTCGTCGTCGACCTGGTCGCACTTGTTGAGCGCAACGAGCAGGTAGGGAACGCCAACCTGCTTTGCGAGCAGGATGTGCTCCTTGGTCTGTGCCATCATGCCGTCAGTAGCAGCAACCACGAGGATTGCGCCGTCCATCTGAGCAGCACCGGTGATCATGTTCTTGATGTAGTCAGCGTGGCCTGGTGCATCAACGTGAGCGTAGTGACGCTTCGGGGTCTCGTACTCAACGTGCGAGATGTTGATGGTAATACCGCGCTGGCGCTCCTCAGGAGCCGAGTCGATCTGGTCGTAATCACGCTGGACGTTGGTGTCTGACGGGAACTTGTCAGCAAGCGTCTTTGAGATTGCCGCGGTAAGGGTCGTCTTACCGTGGTCAACGTGACCGATCGTTCCGATGTTCACGTGCGGCTTGGTCCGCTCGAACTTGGCCTTCGCCACTATGGTCCTCCTCAGGACGTCGAGTGCCGCTTTCCGCCGAGGGTTTCGACGGGCACGGGCACGGGGGTTGTGTCTCTATGTTACTTGCTCAGCTTGCGATGTGCGAGCTGAAATGGTTGGTGAACCTGATCACATCGACCCGGTTCACCAACCGGCGGGCGGTGTTTATGCGCCCTGAGCCTTCTGAACGATTTCATCGGCCACGGCCTTCGGCACCTCAGCGTAGCTGTCGAAGGTCATCGAGAACACCGCGCGACCGCTGGTCTTTGACCGCAGATCACCGATGTACCCGAACATCTCTGACAGAGGCACGAGGGCGCGAACAACCTTCACACCGCTTGCGTCCTCCATTGACTGGATCTGTCCGCGGCGACTGTTGAGGTCACCGATGACGTCACCCATGTACTCCTCAGGAGTACGAACCTCAACGGCCATCATTGGCTCAAGCAGCACCGGGTTCGCCTTACGAGCGGCTTCCTTGAACGCCATTGAACCGGCGATCTTGAACGCCATTTCTGACGAGTCAACATCGTGGTACTGACCATCAAGCAGGGTTGCCTTGACACCGACCAGCGGGAAGCCAGCAAGGATGCCGTACTGCATTGCGTCCTGGATACCTGCGTCAACCGACGGGATGTATTCGCGAGGCACGCGACCACCGGTCACCTTGTCGACGAACTCGTAGATCTTCTCGGCATCGCTTTCGAGCGGCTCGAGCGCGATCTGCACCTTCGCGAACTGACCAGATCCACCGGTCTGCTTCTTGTGGGTGTAGTCGTGCTTTTCAACCGCGCGACGGATGGTCTCGCGGTAGGCCACCTGGGGCTTGCCCACGTTTGCCTCAACCTTGAACTCGCGCTTCATGCGGTCGACCAGGATGTCGAGGTGCAGCTCGCCCATACCGGCGATCACGGTCTGGCCGGTCTCAGCGTTCAGGCTGACGCGGAAGGTCGGATCTTCTTCGGCAAGCTTCTGAATCGCTGTACCGAGCTTCTCCTGGTCACCCTTGGTCTTCGGCTCAATCGCCACCTCGATCACGGGCTCAGGGAAGGTCATCGACTCAAGTACAACCTGCTTCGCAGGATCACAGAGGGTGTCACCGGTCGTGGTGTCCTTCAGGCCGATCACCGCGTAGATGTTGCCAGCGGTCAGCTCATCAACAGGGTTCTCCTTGTTGGCGTGCATCTGGAAGATCTTGCCGATGCGCTCTTTCTTGCCCTTGGTCGAGTTGATGACCTGGGTGCCGGTCTCTGCGTGACCCGAGTAGACGCGCACATAGGTGAGGCGACCGAAGAATGGGTGCACCGCAACCTTGAACGCGAGTGCCGAGAATGGCTCGTCGCGGTTCGGCAGCAGTTCGATGACCTTCTCTTCGTCACGAGGATCGTGAGCCTCGATCGCGCCCACGTCGAGCGGGTTCGGCAGGTAATCAACCACTGCGTCGAGCATCGGCTGGATGCCGCGGTTCTTGAAGGC
>JAAZFP010000003.1 GCA_012511645.1 Microbacteriaceae bacterium | reverse complement strand
CGAGCGATGCAGCGTTCATCCACCAGCGCAGGCAGTCTTCGGCGGCGCGCAGCGATTCAATGGCGAGCAGCCGCTCAGCATCGAGCAGCACCACGGCCTGGTAGCCGCCCGCAGCGAGCGGCTCGGCGCCGCGAGTGGCCACCACCAAGGCGGGGCGTGAATCAACTCGCTCGTGCGGGTGCTCACCATCGCTGAGGATCACGCGCACACCGTCGAACTGTTGGGCAAACTGCTCTGCGGTGCGCCTCGACCCCGCACCAAGCCGCATCATCTCGTGTGACCCACACTCGGGGCACGACCAGCTGTGCACCTGCTCGCCACACCAGCGACACGCTGCGTGGTGTCTGCCGCGAAACGCGATGGGCCCCGCACACCGAGGGCAGGTCACGCGCGCGCGACACTGCGCACACCTGGCGACCGGCGCGTAGCCTGGGCTTGCCACTTGCACGAGCACGGGACCGCTGCGTAGCCCCTCACGCAGTGCTCGAGCCGCCACCTCCGGCACGCGTCCGGTGTCGTCCGCGGCGCCGGCCATTGCCTCACCCGCGATGATTCGCGCGGCCCGAGCCGGCTCGCCGGCCGCTGTCAGGTAGCGCAGGTCGATCAAGCGTTGCACCTCGGTACTGCGCGCGTGCGCTGCGAAGACCAGGCCGGCACGATCTTCAATCGCTTCGCCGCTACCTGGCGTCCCGTCCGAAGCAACCTCAGCAGCCTCTTCAGCGAGCGACGATCGCACCAACGCAGCATCCCGTGCGTGCACATAGGGTGATAGCGGCTCAGCTAGCAGTGGGTCGCCGTCGTCCCACATCAGCACCGCGCCGAGACGGTGGGCAGGGGCGTAGATTGCCGAGCGATTGCCCAAAATGATGCGGGGTGTCTCGTCGCGCGCGCGCAAAAACGATGCATACCGTGCGCTCCCCGACTGGCGGGCATCGACCCGAACGGTGTCATCGTGCCCGAGCGCCGCAAGGGCGTCGTGCAACTGATCGACGTCTCGATAATCGGGAGCAACGAGGATCACGCTGCGTTCGAGCGCAAACACTGCGATGGCGAGCTCCGCGAGCTGCACTGCCCACGAGCCGACCCACTCGCCCGTGCTGAGCCGCTCGGGCGCATGGCGCGGCGTGAAGGCGAAGCGCTCACCCAGGATCAGCCGGTGGGCAAGTTGGTCTGCCCCGTCCGCATTGTCACTCGCCTGCGTACCCTGGGTTGTCGTCTCAGCGAACGCACTGCGCTCTGCAGACTCTGTGATCTCTGGTTGCTCTACGGTGAGGGCATTTTCAGCACCCTCGACGACATCAGTGGCCTCGGCCGCGCCAGGTCGTGCGGCAGCGTCGAGCGCCGCAAGGTGCTGTTTTTCGGCGCGCACCATGCGTTGAGGAATCGCGAGTCGCAAAATGTCTGAAGCAGAGCCTGCGGCACGGTCGGCAAGGGTGCGCGCCAGTCGCCAGATCTCTGCGGTGAGCGGCGGCACCGTGCCCACAATCTCGGCGATGAGTTGAAGCTCGCCCGCGAACTCGCTGTGATCGCTGAGCGAGATGACATAGCCGTGGCTTCGGCGACTCTGCGACCGAAAGGGCACGCGTACCCGGTGCCCCACACGCAGGGTGTCAATGAGGTCGAGCGGAACCTCGTAGTCGAACAGGTGGTCGAGCTGTGGCAGCGACGAGTCGAGCAACACCTGGGCGACGGCGCGCCGCTGAGGCGCCTCGGCCTCTCGCACGTTACAGCCCTGCCACGTTACAGCCCTGCGGCGATGCGAAGCTGCTCGACGCGCGGAGTCGCCTCCCAGGTGAATTCGGGAAGCTCGCGACCAAAGTGCCCATAGGCGCTGGTCTTCGCATAGATCGGCCGCAGCAGGTCAAGATCACGGATGATCGCCGCAGGGCGAAGATCAAACACCTCATGAATGGCAGCCTCGATGCGTTCGCGCGGCACCGTTTCAGTGCCAAAAGTCTCAACGTAGAGCCCGACCGGGTGCGCCCTGCCAATGGCATAGGCGACCTGCAGTTCTGCCCGGCGTGCGAGGCCTGCTGCAACCACATGCTTTGCAACCCAGCGCATGGCGTAGGCGGCAGAGCGGTCGACCTTTGAGGGGTCTTTGCCACTGAATGCACCGCCGCCGTGACGGCTCGCGCCGCCATAGGTGTCGATGATGATCTTGCGGCCGGTGAGGCCCGCGTCACCCATTGGCCCACCGATAATAAACGGCCCAGCTGGGTTGATGAGCAGCTCAGCGCCAGCGCTCTCGAGCGATGTTTGCGCGAGCACAGGGCGAATCACCTCGCGCTCAATATCGGCGTGCAGCTGCGCCTGATCAATCGTGCGATCATGCTGAGTCGACAGCACCACCGCTTCGACGCTGACCGCGCGATCACCCTCGTAACCAATGGTGACCTGAGTCTTGCCGTCAGGGCGAAGGTAGGGCAACACGCTTGTCTTGCGCACCTCGGTGAGTCGCTCGGCGAGCCGGTGAGACAGCCAGCTTGGCAACGGGTGCAACTCGGGAGTCTCGTCAACCGCATACCCAAACATGATGCCCTGATCGCCAGCGCCAAGCATGCTCAGCTCATCGTCTTCACCAGTGCGTGCTTCGAGCGAACGATCGACACCGCTCGCGATATCAGGCGACTGCTGACCGATTGAGACAGAGACACCGCATGAAGCGGCGTCAAAGCCCATCTCACTCGAGGTGTAACCAACGTCATGAATCGCGCCGCGCACGATTTCTGGAATCTCAACGTAGCCCTCGGTGCGAATTTCGCCGGCCACATGCACGAGGCCCGTAGTGACCAGTGTCTCGACCGCAACACGAGCACCGGGATCGATCGACAGGATTGCGTCAAGAATCGAATCTGAGATTCGATCGCAGATCTTGTCGGGATGCCCCTCAGTGACGGACTCTGAAGAAAAGAAACGTGTTGTCATGATGGCCTAGCCTATTCACACCCTCTGACATTGGGGTGGTTCATGACCCCATCTTGCAGTGCGCTGTTGCGCAATCTTCACTCACCGGTCACACATGAGCGGGTTTATTCGAGTGTGAGGCCCTCAGCGAGTGCAGCTTCCTCGATGGCGGTCGAGACTTCCCGGTGCTCACGGGGCTTCATCACCAGCTTGCCTTCGGCAATCTCGTGCAGCGCAGTGG
>JAAZFP010000077.1 GCA_012511645.1 Microbacteriaceae bacterium | reverse complement strand
GGGCAGCTTGTGAATAGCGCGTGTGAGCGCGTCGCGAGCGAGCTGCTCGTCTACGCCAGCGACCTCGAACATTACGCGGCCTGGCTTCACGTTTGCTATCCACCACTCAGGTGAACCCTTACCTGAACCCATGCGGGTTTCAGCAGGCTTCTTGGTGAGCGGACGGTCTGGGTAAATATTGATCCAAACTTTACCGCCACGCTTGATGTGACGGGTCATCGCGATACGAGCTGCCTCGATCTGACGGTTCGTCACATATGCGGGGGTGAGAGCCTGGATACCGAATTCACCGAAGGTGACTTTGGTGCCACCCTTGGCCTGACCGCTGCGACCGGGGTGGTGCTGCTTGCGGTGCTTAACTCGACGGGGAATCAGCATGACTTACTTCTCCGCTCCTGCTGCGGCTGGCGCAGCCTCGGCCTGTGCAGCACGAGGCGCACGGCGGCGGTCGCCACGATCGCGTGACGGCTTCTGGGCCGCCTGCTCACGTGCGAGTTCCTTGTTAGTGAGGTCGCCCTTGTAGATCCAGACCTTCACGCCGATGCGGCCGAAGGTGGTCTTCGCCTCGTAGAAGCCGTAGTCGATGTTCGCGCGAAGGGTGTGCAGTGGCACGCGACCCTCACGGTAGAACTCTGAACGGCTCATTTCAGCGCCGCCAAGACGGCCCGACACCTGGATGCGAACACCCTTGGCGCCGGCGCGCTGTGCGCCCTGCAGACCCTTGCGCATTGCGCGACGGAATGCGACACGGGCAGCGAGCTGCTCGGCGATGCCCTGCGCTACGAGCTGAGCGTCAGCCTCAGGGTTCTTGACCTCGAGGATGTTCAGCTGGATCTGCTTGCCGGTGAGCTTCTCAAGCTCAGCGCGGATGCGCTCAGCCTCTGCACCACGGCGGCCGATGACGATGCCGGGACGAGCCGAGTGAATGTCGATACGCACACGGTCACGAGTGCGCTCGATTTCAATGCGGCTCACACCTGCGCGGTCAAGCTGCTCGCTCAGGTAGTGACGGATCTTGATGTCCTCGGCAACGTAGTCAGCGTAACGCTGACCCTTCTTGGTCGAATCCGAGAACCAACGCGACACGTGGTCGGTGGTGATCCCGAGGCGGAAGCCGTAGGGATGAATCTTCTGGCCCATTTACTTGGCTCCCTTCTCTGCGCCCGCAAGCTCATCGGCGCTCTGCAGAACGACGGTGATGTGGCTGGTGCGCTTGTTAATGCGGAACGCGCGTCCCTGTGCACGGGGGCGGAACCGCTTCAGGGTTGCTCCCTCATCCACGAAGGCGCGGGCGATCACGAGGTCGTCTTCGTTGAGACGAAGGTTCTCGTTATCTGCCTTCACGCGAGCGTTAGCGATGGCCGAGGCCACCAGCTTGTAGATCGGCTCCGACGCGGCCTGCGGGGCGAACTTCAGGATGGCCAGGGCCTCCTGGACGTTCTTGCCACGGATCAGGTCAACGACACGACGGGCCTTCTGGGGGGTGATGCGGATATGACGCACGCGGGCGATCGACTCCACCATTTCTCTTCCTCCTTCACGTCACCGGGTTAGCGGCGACGGCCCTTCTTGTCGTCCTTCACGTGACCACGGAAGGTGCGGGTGGGAGCGAACTCGCCCAGCTTGTGCCCGACCATGGTTTCGGTGACGAATACGGGAATGTGCTTGCGACCGTCGTGCACTGCGATGGTGTGACCCAGCATTGCGGGGATGATCATCGAGCGGCGCGACCAGGTCTTGATCACGTTGTTGGTGCCAGCTTCGTTCTGAGCAACCACTTTGTTCAGCAAGTGGTTGTCTACGAAGGGGCCCTTCTTGAGACTGCGAGGCATCTTCTAGTTCTCCTACCTGCCGATTAACGCTTCTTGCCAGTCGGACGGCGACGCACGATGAGGTTGTCGCTTTCCTTATTTGGCTTACGAGTGCGGCCTTCTTTCTGGCCCCACGGGCTGACCGGGTGACGGCCGCCAGAGGTACGACCCTCGCCACCACCGTGCGGGTGGTCGACCGGGTTCATTACGACACCGCGAACGGTCGGGCGAACGCCCTTCCAACGCATACGGCCGGCCTTGCCCCAGTTGATGTTGGCCTGCTCGGCGTTGCCCACCTCGCCGACGGTAGCGCGGCAGCGCACGTCAACGTTGCGGATCTCGCCCGAGGGCAGGCGCAGCTGCGCGTAGGGGCCGTCTTTCGCGACGAGACGAACCGATGCACCAGCTGAGCGTGCGAGCTTCGCGCCGCCACCAGGCTTCAGTTCAATCGCGTGAATCACGGTACCGGTCGGGATGTTCTTCAACGGCAGGTTGTTGCCGGGCTTGATGTCGGCCGAAGGGCCTGACTCAATGGTGTCGCCCTGCTTCAGCTTGTTCGGCGCAATGATGTAGCGCTTCGTGCCGTCAACGTAGTGCAGCAGCGCGATGCGCGCAGTGCGGTTGGGATCGTACTCAATGTGAGCGACCTTGGCGTTCACGCCGTCTTTGTCATTGCGACGGAAGTCGATGACGCGGTACTGGCGCTTGTGGCCACCGCCGATGTGACGGGTGGTGATGCGACCCTGGTTGTTGCGTCCACCGGTTTTCGGCAGCGGGCGCAGCAGCGACTTCTCAGGGGTCGAGCGGGTGATCTCAGCGAAATCGGCAACGCTCGAGCCACGACGACCTGGTGTCGTCGGCTTGTACTTACGAATAGCCATATTGTTTCCTCTTCGCTTCCGAGCTACAGCGCAGCCGTGAAGATGTCGATGGTGCCCGACTTCAGGGTCACAATGGCACGCTTGGTGTCCTTGCGCTTACCCGTGCCGAACTTGGTGCGACGGGTCTTGCCCTTGCGGTTGAGCGTGTTGATCTTGTCGACCTTGACGCCAAAGACCTGCTCGATAGCGAGCTTGATCTCAGTCTTGTTCGCGGTCGGTGCAACCTCAAAGGTGTACTGACCGTTCTGGTCGATCAGCCCGTAGCTCTTCTCAGAGACGATCGGGCGAATGATGACGTCGTGTGCTGACTTATTCAGGCTCACTTCGAGGCCTCCTTCTGGCCACGTGCCTCAACGAATGCGTCGAAAGCGGCCTTGGTGAAGACGAGGTCATCGCTGACAACCACGTCGTAGGCGTTCAGCTGATCCCACATCACAACGTGCACGTTCTGCAGGTTGCGCAGGCTCAGCCAGGTCAGCTCATCTGCACGGTCAATGACGACGAGTGCGCGACGACCCGGAGCGATCGCAGCGAGACCCTCGCGTGCGGTCTTGGTGCTGGGCTTGTCAGCGATCGCAAAAGACTCGACCACATGCAGGCGATTTGCACGAGCGCGGTCGCTCAGCAAACCGACGAGCGCGGCAGCGATCATCTTCTTGGGGGTGCGCTGCGAGTAGTCGCGGGGCACGGGACCGTGCACGACGCCACCACCGCGGTGCTGGGGCATGCGAACCGAACCCTGACGAGCACGACCGGTGCCCTTCTGCTTGAACGGCTTTGCGCCTGAGCCACTGACTTCGCCGCGGCCCTTCACCTTGTGGGTGCCCTGGCGCGCTGCTGCGAGCTGAGCGGTGACCACCTGGTGAATCAGGGGCACGTTGGTTTCTGCGCCGAAGAGCGACTCGGGAAGCTCGACCGTACCGGCCTTATTGCCCGCCGCGTCAACGACCTGAAGCTTGGTTGCGGTAGCCATGAACTACGCCCCCTTCACTGCGTTGCGAACGAATACGAGACGACCACGGCCACCAGGAACGGCACCCTTGACGAGCAGCAGGCCCTTCTCAGCGTCGATTGCCTGAACCTTGAGGTTCTGGACAGTAACGCGATCATTGCCCATGCGACCCGGGAGCTTCTTACCCTTGAACACGCGACCGGGGGTTGCGGCACCGCCGACAGAACCCGGCTTGCGGTGGTTGCGGTGTTCACCGTGTGACGC
>JAAZFP010000076.1 GCA_012511645.1 Microbacteriaceae bacterium | reverse complement strand
GCCTTGGCCTGCTAGATGGTCTCGGCGAGAAACGCGTCAAGCGCTTTCGCCGACATGAAGGTCGCGTCGATGACTTCGCCCTTGAGCACGGTCAGTTCGTCTTTCAGCACGGTCTCGGTGCCGTCTTCACCAACGAAGCGAATCTGCAGCGTGTCTTCTTCGGGCAGCACGACTGACAGCTCGTTCGAGAAGAAGTCGTCGTGACCCATGGTCGCGACCCGCGTCTTCGAGCCCTCGGCGAAGGGCTTGTTCAGGTGCGGGTGCTTGCGCGCGTAGTTCTTCACCGACAGGGGCGCGCGGCGGTCGCTGTTACCTTCGCGCAGCACGGGGTTCACGGCCGAGCCCTTGATCTTGCCGTAGCGCGAGAGCGTGTAGTGGTCTTCGGCGTTCTCTGGCTCGTCTGGGTAGTCGGGAATGTCGAAGCCCTTGGCCTGCAGCTCCGCGATCGCGGCCTTCAGCTGAGGGATCGACGCCGAGATGTTGGGCAGCTTGATGATGTTGGCTTCGGGCTCAGTGGCGAGGCCGCCGAGCTCTGCGAGTGCGTCGCCGACCTGCTGTTCGGTGGTGAGCTTTTCGGGGAACGCGGCGAGCACGCGGGCAGCGAGCGAAATGTCGCGGGTTTCCACTGCCACATCTGCCGCACGGGTAAACGCTTCGATGATCGGAAGAAGGGAAGCGGTCGCGAGCGCGGGCGCCTCATCGGTGTGCGTGTAGATGATTACGGGCTCGGTCACGGCAGCTAATTCTCCAAATCAAAAAAACGTCAGTATTTCTCCCTACAGTTTAGCGAACTCCCTGAAAGTATTTTGATATCGAGAGAGTTTGACTCTGTGCCCGTCTGCTATGGGGTCTCTACAACGGCGATTTCTCTCCAACAAGAGTGACTGGCAGAGGATCACTGACGGCGCACACCAAGGATCAGCACCCCGGCCCCACTACTCCACCAGGTGCGCGTAGGCCTCAACCTGCTCGTAGTACTCGGTGTAGCTCAGCTGCGAAGCCGCAGCGCGGTCGATGATGACGGCCGCGTTCGGGTGCAGCTGCAGCGCGCTCGCGGGGCACATGCTCGACAGCGGCCCCTCGACCATCGCGGCGACCGCGGCGGCTTTGCCTTCGCCGTTGGCGACGAGCACGAGCTCGCGTGCGTCGAGGATCGTGCCGATGCCCTGCGTGAGCGCGTGCATCGGCACCTGCTCGAGCGAGTCAAAGAAGCGCGCGTTGTCTCGGCGCGTCTGCGGCGTGAGGGTCTTGAGGCGGGTGCGCGACCCGAACGACGAGGTGGGTTCGTTAAACCCGATGTGCCCGTTGGTGCCGATGCCGAGCAGCTGCAGGTCGACTCCCCCGGCGTCGGCGATCGACTGTTCATACGCCTCGCACGCTGCACCGAGATCTGCGGCGAGCCCGTCGGGCACCCGCACGAACGCGGGGTCGAGCCCAAGTGGCTCAGTGACCGAGGTGCGAATCACGGAGTGGTAGCTCTCTGGGTGCGCGTGGTCGAGGCCGACGTATTCGTCGAGGGCAAAGCCGCTGACTCCGCGAAGGTCGAGCGATCCGTCGCGCACGAGCGCGG
>JAAZFP010000075.1 GCA_012511645.1 Microbacteriaceae bacterium | reverse complement strand
GTGCTCTCATCCGCTGGCCCGGCATCACGATCGTGACGCCGACGTCGCGTCACTCGCAGCGACCGAGCCTGCTCCGGAGACACTTTCGGGTGCATCGAGCGATGGCGACAGCGATCAGGCTCTAACCGAATCTGGCAAGCGCAAGCGTCGCACCTCGATTCCGAGCTGGGACGACATCCTGTTCGGCACACGCAGCGAGGAAGACCCCAGTTAACTGAGGACCTGCTGCGCCCTCGCAGCTGCCAGTGACTGCACTGCGGATGCAAACGAGGAATTCGCGAATGCCCCACCGAGCAGAAGCGGCACCCCACGCTCTTCGTCACTCAGCCCACCGTGCTGGCCAACCATCGCCATCGCGTCCGGCCCATCGGCACTCAGGATGAAGGCGTTCATTCCCCGCGCGGCAACAATGACATCGCCGAGACGGTGAGCCACTTCATCATCAATCGGACCAAACCAGTTCGCTTCGATTGCTTCACTTCGAGCACCGACCCAGGCGGACTTCCCGAGCGCACGCTGCATCTCCAGGGCAGCTTCCGCAGCGTCGTCCGGGTTCGCGAGATACAGGGATCGCATCCTCGGCTCGCCACCGATGGCGGAATACCGGCTCAGATCCACGGACCCGTCATCGAGCACGAATCGTTGCTCGTGTGGCACATCGATGACCCCGTGATCGGCGACGACGACCACACCCACATCACCCGGCAGTGACGCTAAGAATGACTGGACCGCACCGTCGAGGTGCTCGAGCCGCTTGGTCCAAGCGACACTCTGCCACCCCTGCGCATGAGCAATCTTGTCAAGCTCATCAATATAGAGATAGATCAACTGTGATTCACGGGTTCGCAGAAGGCGCGAAGCAATGCTGAAACGGTCGTCGATGGTCTGTCCACCAAAGTATTCTGCTCCACGCAGAATCGCTTCGGTCAACCCCCCGCGTGCATGCGCTGGCCGGCCGATTGCGGCAGCCTGAATTTCGCTTCGCGTCGCAAGCTCGAACAGGGGTTGCGCGCTTTGCCAGCGGCGAGGATCCTCGATGCCGTCCCACCCTTTGAGCGTTGAGCGCAGCCCGAGCTGTGGGTGGCGAATCTTGTATCCCACAAGCCCATGCTCGCCTGGTAAGCGTCCCGTCGTGATGCTGGTCAGCGCGGCTCCCGTGGTCGATGGAATCACCGTTTCGATGCGTTTTGATTGCATTGAGGAAAGCGTGCGCGCGTGACCCGAAGCTGCCTTGAGATTCGCATGTCCGAGACCATCGACCACGATTGCAACAACTGATCGCACGGGCGGCAGGAGTCGCTGTACAGAGGCGAGGTTGTCGTCACCGGCTCCGCCCATGCCCGTGGCCTCGTGAAGCATCGCCGAAACGTCGCCTCCCCTGGCGGCAACGAGCGCCCCCAACGCGTTTGGAAGCAACGCGGCAAGCCTCGTTCCGTTGTCGGCTGGCGTCGGTAACATAGGCTCCATCGTACCTGCGCCCTGCAATCGCACAGTGAGCGCATCGCATCATCGCAAGAAGGGCACCTCACGGCATCGTGACAGAGCAACACATCGACGAGCGTATCGAAGACATTGACATCCAAGCCGAGATGGAGTCGTCATTTCTCGAGTATGCCTACTCGGTGATTTATTCTCGGGCTCTCCCAGACGCTCGAGATGGGTTGAAGCCAGTTCAACGCAGAATTCTGTACATGATGACCGACATGGGTCTTCGGCCCGAGAAGGGTCATGTCAAAAGCGCCCGGGTGGTTGGCGAAGTGATGGGCAAACTGCACCCTCACGGTGATGCTTCAATTTACGACGCACTGGTTCGTCTTGCCCAACCATTCGCCATGCGCCTCGCACTCGTCGACGGCCACGGCAACTTTGGGTCTCTCGATGACGGGCCAGCGGCCTCGCGTTATACCGAGGCTCGTCTTGCCGGAGCTGCGCTCGCGATGACCGCGGATCTCGACGAGAACGTCGTCGATTTCGTGCCGAACTATGATAACCAGATCATGCAGCCAGAGGTGCTACCTTCGGCGATTCCCAATCTGCTCGTGAATGGTGCGAGCGGCATTGCGGTCGGCATGGCAACGAACCTTGCGCCTCATAACCTGGTTGAGGTCGTTGACGCGGCGAAACATCTGCTGGCCAATCCTGAGTCCACAGTCGACGAGCTCATGGAGTTTGTGCCCGGCCCCGACTTACCGGGTGGCGGCATTATCGTCGGCCTCGACGGAATCAAAGACGCCTATCGCACCGGTCGCGGCGCGTTCCGCACCAGGGCAAAAGTGAATGTTGAGCAGCTCGGCCCTCGTCGCACCGGGCTGGTCGTGACCGAGCTCCCCTACCTCGTCGGGCCAGAGCGCGTCATTGAGAAGATTAAGCAGGGCGTCGAAGCCAAACGAATCTCTGGCATCAGCGACGTCACAGACCTCACTGACCGCAAGAATGGCTTGCGCCTCGTCATCACCCTGAAAACTGGGTTTAGCGCTGAGGCAGTGCTTGAACAGCTCTACCGAGCCACTCCCCTCGAAGATTCGTTCAGCATCAACTCTGTCGCGCTCGTCGATGGGCAGCCACAGACACTTGGTCTGCGAGATATGCTTCGTGTCTTTCTTGACCACCGAGTCTCAGTCGTCACCAGGCGAAGCGAGTATCGCCTGCAGAAGCGGCGTGACCGACTCCACTTGGTCGAGGGCCTCCTCATCGCGATCCTCGATATTGATGAAGTGATCCAACTGATTCGCTCGAGTGACGATTCCGAGTCGGCGCGAAGCCGGCTCATGCTGGTATTCGATCTCAGTGAGGCACAGGCCGAGTACATTCTTGAGCTTCGGCTGCGTCGCCTGACGAAATTCTCTCGCGTCGAACTCGAATCAGAACGCGATCAGTTACTTGCAGAAATCGATTCACTCCTCGAAATTCTTGGCGACGAACATAAGCTGAAGCAGGTCGTCGCCGAAGAGATGGATGCGGTGGCGCTCGCCTATGGCACTCTTCGGCGAACAGTGCTGACCGGGGCGGTTGCACGCCCCACCCGTGCTGCGGCTGCCGCTGGAACGCTTGAGGTGCCAGACACCCCCTGCACGGTGCTGCTCTCGGCGACAGGCCGTGCGCTGCGCATCGATCGCGATCCAGACTCGAATGAGTCTCCGCTGCGCGGGTCGGCCCGAGCAACCAAGCACGGAGCCATTGCGGCGACCGTCAACGGAACCGTTCGAGGCGAGCTTGGAGCGGTGCTGAGCAACGGCATGGTGCATCGTTTCACGCCCGTCGATCTCCCACTCGTTCCCGCCGCATCGGTTGCGTTCTCTGCGGGCGTCTCCCTGACCTCCTACCTCGGGGTCACCGACAAGTCTCTCAGGGTGGTAGGCCTCGTCGAGCTCGAAAGTGATACTCCGATTGGGCTCTTCACCGCCGATGGCGTCGTGAAGCGGGTGCAGCTGCACGATCTTCCGGCGCGGCCCGAATTTGAGGCCATTACGTTGAAAGCAGGTGACCACCTTGTCACCGCGACACCCGCACCCGACGACAGCGAGTTTGTGGCAGTCGCCTCAGACGCTCAACTGCTGCGCTTCGCCGCCTCTGCAGTGCGCCCCCAAGGCCGCCCTGCGGGCGGCATGGCGGGAATCAAGCTCTCAGGGAATGCAAAGGTGATGTTTGCGGGCGCAATCCCCCAGGGGGCCGAGGCTCAGGTGGTCACGATTGCCGATAGCTCGCTCACTCTTCCCGGAACCGACGTAGCGACGGCGAAGGTGTCAGACTGGAGCGAGTTCCCAGCGAAGGGGCGGGCAACGGGAGGTGTTCGCGCTCAACGGTTCTTGAAGGGCGAAGACCAGCTCGCCTGTGCGTGGGTTGGTGTGGGTCAGCCACGCGCACTTGCCGCAGATGGGTCGGCGCGTACGCTTCCGACAACGCTGAGCAAACGCGACGCCAGCGGCACACCGATCGATGGCGCTGCCGCCTATATCGGTGTCGCCCCCTAGCGTTCGGCCTCGCTCACCCGCACAGACTCACGCGTCGATGCGTTCCCGATCGAGATCATCGGCATTCTCAATAATGAATTCCTTGCGGGGTGCGACCTCTCCACCCATCAGCAGCTCAAACACCTGGGCGGCGGCATGCGCATCTTCCATGCGCACCCGACGCAGCGTTCGGTGCTCACGATCCATCGTCGTCTCGGCAAGCTGATCTGCGTCCATTTCACCAAGACCCTTGTATCGCTGGATGGGCTCGACGTATTTCTTTCCCTTCCGGCGTAGGTCGCTGAGGAGAGTCTGCAGCTCTCGCTCGCTGTAGGTATAGATGACCTCGTTTGGTTTGCGTCCAGCGTGCTGAACAATCACCCGATGGAGCGGAGGTACAGCAGCATAGACGCGCCCAGCGTCAAGCATCGGCCGCATGTACCGGAAAAAGAGGGTGAGCAGCAGTGTTCGAATGTGCGCTCCGTCAACATCGGCATCACTCATGAGAATCACTTTGCCGTAGCGAACCGCGTCGAGATCAAAGTCTCGCCCTGAGCCTGCGCCAATCACCTTAATAATCGAGCTGCACTCAGCATTATTCAGCATTTCTGCAACTGAGGCCTTCTGCACATTGAGAATCTTGCCTCGAATCGGCAGCAGTGCCTGGAACTCGCTGTCGCGCGCGGGCCTTGCGGTGCCAAGGGCGCTGTCGCCCTCGACGATGAACAGCTCGGTTTCGGCCACATTGCGCGAGCGACAATCGATCAGTTTCGCGGGCAGCGATGAACTCTCGAGCGAGCTTTTGCGTCGTGCCGTGTCGCGCTGCGCTCGGAGAGCGATGCGCGATTTCATTTCGGACACCATTTTTTCAAGCAGCGCCGAGGTGTGAGCCTTGTCTTCCCGTTTCGAAGACGCGTACCGTTCTTCAAGGCCAGCAACCAGCGCTTTCGACACAATCTGCCGCACTGCCGCTGTGCCGAGCACCTCCTTGGTTTGACCCTCGAATTGTGGCTCAGGAACACGGACTGTGACGACGGCAGTGAGCCCTGTCAGCAAGTCGTCTTTATCAGGCTTGTCAGAACCTGCCTTGAGCTTCCGCGCATTCTGTTCAATCTGCTTTCGGAAGAACTTCGTGATTCCCTGTTCAAACCCGCTCAGGTGAGTGCCGCCCTTTGGCGTCGCAATAATGTTCACAAAGCTCTGAATCTCCGTGTCATAGCCGGTGCCCCATCGCAACGCGATATCGACGTCACAGGTGCGCTCTACTTCCCGTGAGACCAGCGCGCCTGAGCGCTCATCCATGACCGGGATAGTCTCGGTAAACGTACCGCTATCAGTGATGCGCCAGGTGTTCGTGAGTGGCGCATCGACAGCGAGAAAATCAACGAACTCTGTAATTCCGCCCTCGTACTGGAAACGGTGTGTTGCGGGCTCCCCCGACTCCGTCTGCGCATCGGTGCGCTCATCGGCAATGTCAATCGCAAGACCTGGCACGAGAAAGGCGGTCTGACGCGCCCGTGCGAGCAGCGACTCGGGCTCAAATCGTGCCGTCGAAAGAAAAATCTGTGGGTCAGCCCAGTACCGAACCCGGGTGCCCGTGCGTGTCTTCGGTACCTTACCAATCACCGTGAGCTCAGACGAGTCTTGGAACGGCGTAAACCGACTGTCAGGGCCCTCACCATCAAACACGCCGGGCTCACCGTGACGAAACGACATCGCCCAGGTCTTGCCGTCACGATCGACCTCGACATCAAGCCGTGATGACAGTGCGTTGACCACCGAGGCACCAACACCGTGCAGGCCACCCGAAGAGGCGTAACCACCGCCACCGAACTTTCCTCCGGCGTGGAGCTTGGTAAACACCAGTTCAACACCAGTGAGCCCACTCTTTGGCTCCACTTCAACCGGGATCCCGCGGCCTTCATCAGTGACGGAGACGTTTCCGTCCTGATGCAGGGTGATGCGGATTTCGGTACCGTGACCCACAAGCGCCTCATCAACAGAGTTGTCAATAATCTCCCAGAGGCAGTGCATGAGTCCTCGGGAATCGGTGGTGCTGATGTACATGCCCGGCCGCTTTCGAACGGCTTCGAGCCCTTCAAGCACCGTGAGATGACGGGCGGAATAGCTCGACTCTGCCACTATGGGGCTCCTTTCAGAACTGACCCCACTACCCTAGGGCGAACCGCCGACAACTCGATTGAAGCTCGCCGGGAAAACCAAAGCACCTCCTTCCTGGGCTACGCGGTCAGCGAAAACACACCTCCTCCCAGCATGCTGACGCGGAAATCATGGTTTGATTGAGGCATATCACCAGGGATCTTCCCCGTGAGTGCGAGCAATGATAGAGGAGGCAGTCATGACGACACTTGAACAGGATCGTTCCGAGGTATCGCTTGCTGCCGACCGTGCGCTCTCCGGACTCGATCGTTGCGACAGCTGCGGCGCTCAGGCATATGTCCGGGTGACGCTCAACGACAGTGAGTTGCTCTTCTGCGGCCACCACGCGAAGAAACACGAGGACAAGCTGCGACCCCTCGCTGATTCGTGGCATGATGAAACCGCTTGTCTCGTAGACGCCCGGTGACCGACACGAAGGGGCTCGGGCTCTCACGCAGGCTTCGATACCTGACCGAACGAGTCGCCGCAGTCAATCTCCCGAGAGTGTGGCGCACCGCGGGCACGATCGCCGCGAGCGCGGGACGAAACCGACTCTCGATCTTCGTCGATATGCTGGTGAGTTCTGTGTCATACGAGGTTGCATTTCAGGATTATCAGGACTGGGACTTTCACGACCTGACTCGCGCCGAGCGGCGAACCTTCATGACGCACCCGAAGTCAAACCATCTTGCTCAGAAGCTCAACGCTCCGGAGTTCCGCGCGCAGTTCGCCGATAAGTCGCAGTTTAATTCGGTGTTCGCGGAACACATCGGCCGAGAGTGGCTTGATATTCGCGATGCTGACGTTGCAACCGTTGAAGCATTCGTGAGACGCCACGGATCGGTCATGGCAAAGGTGCCAGACAGCCTCGGCGGCATCGGCATTGGCAAGCGAAACGCAGCAGAGATCGAAGACTTCGCAGCGTTTTACGATGACCTTTCCGAAGGCCGGCAGTATGTACTCGAAGAACTGATCACGCAGCACCCAGAAATGGCTGCACTATGCACCACGAGCGTCAACACCTTGCGTGTGGTCACGTACTTCGACGGCACGACGGTGCATCATCTTGCCTATGTGCTGAAGATTGGCAACGGCGGGGCTATTGATAACTTTAGCCACGGAGGCATGTACACCATGCTTGACGATGACGGGATTGCGATTGCTCCCGCATTCGATGGCGAGAATCGCACGTTCGCTGTGCACCCAGTCACCGACACGCCAATCGTCGGCTTTCAGGTTCCGCTGTTTCATGACGTCTTGCAGTTCGTCGATGACCTGGCTCGAACGGTGCCAGAAGTGCCCTATGTGGGTTGGGACATTGCGGTGACCGAAGATGGCCCTGTGGTCATTGAGGGAAACTACAACACCGGGGTATTCCAAGCGAAGCCCAGCGTTTCAGGCATCAGAACGGGACTTCTGCCAAAGTACCGCGAGGCGATCGGCTTCTAGACTGCCGCTCGGAGTGGTCGGATAATGCCCATCGGCGTGCTCTGGTGCCCTTGACCGAGCGGGTTGTCACTCAGGATCTCAGCGACAAGACGCTCCTGGGCCTTGTCACTGGTTGAGCCGAGCACATTGCCACCGAAATCGTTAATGTCCACAATCATGACAGCGACGTCCTTGCCAAGAACCCGCCGCACGTCTTGCGAAACCCCATCCGGGTTGCGTGGCACGAGCACCACGCGCTGATTGTAGGGGGGAATCGTGCCCTGGGTTGGACCGTCGATGCCGCGCGCCAAATCACCTGCGATGCGATAGAAGTCACCTTTGCGCCCAAACAGTTTGGTGACTGCGGCAACCCCTGCAGCAAAGAGAATCCGGGGGGTGCCGCACTCCCTGAGCGCCATCTCCATGGTTTCAGGGATGCCCAACCCAATGCCGTATGAAGTCTTCGTCACATACTTCGAAAGAAACACTGCCAGCTTTCGCGGCTTGATTTCATCAAGCGAGTATGAGCGCCCCTGGATGATCGCCACAATCTTCTCAGTTATGAAAAAAATGTCGCCATCTTCGAGCACCGGGGTCGCATACTTGATCACGACTTCTGAGAGATCGTCATCAGGCATGACGGTATGCGTCTTGATGGGGATGCGCTGATATTCAACCCCTGACACAGAAATCGTCAGCTGCTTGCCCTCGTTTGGTGTGCTCATAGCAGGTTCACTTTCGGCTGAAGTGTCAATTGTTCACGGCTGAAGTGTCAATTACTCAAGGTAATCGCGCAGCTGCTGGCTTCGGCTTGGATGCCGAAGCTTTGCCATCGTCTTCGACTCGATCTGGCGAATTCGCTCGCGGGTGACACCGAAGGTGTCACCGATCTGGTCGAGGGTCTTCGGTTGCCCATCGCCAAGGCCGAAACGCATGCGGATCACGCCAGCTTCACGCTCGCTGAGCGAGTCGAGCAGCTGCTCAAGCTGCTGCTGCAGCATCGTGAACCCGACCGCGTCTGCGGGGACGACCGCTTCGGTGTCTTCGATCAGATCACCGAATTCGCTGTCGCCATCTTCACCGAGCGGAGTGTGCAACGAGATCGGTTCGCGACCGTACTTTTGCACCTCGACGACCTTTTCAGGGGTCATGTCAAGTTCGCGGCTGAGCTCCTCGGGAGTTGGCTCCCGACCGAGATCCTGAAGCATTTGTCGCTGCACCCGGGCGAGTTTGTTAATGACTTCAACCATGTGCACCGGAATACGGATGGTACGCGCCTGATCAGCCATGGCGCGGGTGATTGCCTGACGAATCCACCATGTGGCATAGGTCGAAAACTTGAAGCCCTTGGTGTAGTCAAACTTTTCAACCGCGCGGATGAGACCGAGATTACCCTCTTGAATGAGGTCAAGAAATTGCATGCCACGACCGGTGTACCGCTTGGCAAGCGACACCACCAGACGCAGGTTTGCGCCAAGGAGGTGGCTTTTCGCACGCTGCCCGTCGCGGGCAACCCACTTCAACTCACGCTGCAGCTTCTTTGGCAGGCTGGTTTCAGTCGCAAGCTTCTCTTCTGCGAAGAGTCCGGCCTCGATGCGCATCGCAAGCTCAACCTCTTCGGCCGCATTCAGCAGCGCGACTTTACCGATTTGCTTCAGATAGTCCTTCACCGCATCGGCTGTTGCACCAGGAATTGCGGTAGTGACGGTCGGCACATCTTCTTCGTCACCGGCACGCAGCACAATCGCGCCCGTGGGGAGGGGCTCATTCTTGCTGGTGTCTGTTGAGTCCTCAGCATCTGCGTCGGTCTCGTCTTCGACGCCCTGCTCGTCAAGTTCGGTTTCTTCGGTCTCGATTTCGTCGATGACCGCTGCGGCGCGCTTCTTCGCTGGTGCCTTCTTTGCCGCAGGCTTCGATGCTGCAGCCTTCACTGCTGGCGTCTTCGCAGCAGTTTTTGGCGCAGCCTTTTTCGTGGCTGGCTTGGTTGCAGCCGCGGCGCTCTTTGCTGGCGCCTTGGTCGTGGTCGCCTTCTTCGCTGGGCTTGCCTTTACGGCTTCCGTAGTGTCAGGAGTTTCAGTTTGCTTCTTTGCAGAAGCACGAGTCTTGGACGTGGTTGCAGTCGCCACGCGGCCGCCTCTCTGGGATCGATACTGTTCGTCGTACAGTGCATGTCATTGATGCACATACCGGTAAAACCCGTGTCAAGCCCCGATTATTCCGTGTGCACGAAAAATCCTTGGGTCGAACGGGTTACTCCCACTATTATTGCATGCCAATCAGCACCTACTGATCACTCGAACGGTTGCCGTCGCTTTGCCCGGGATCCTCTCTCCGTTCAGCGAGGTATCGTTCCAGTTCGCTCGCCAACTGGTCAGCAGTTGGTAATGACCCGTCTTCTGCCATTAACGGCGACCGTGCAGTTTGGTCTTCCATGTATTCGTCATACCGTGTTTCAAGCCCCCGCAGCATTTCGCCGGACTCGACGTTTTCACGGATCTGAGCATCAACCTGTTCGCGAAAGCTTCGTGATGCCTCTCGGACGGTTTCGGTCGCAAATATCAGTCCAGTCGCAGACATAATCCCGTCGAGCGCGGCAAGCAGTGCGTCTGGATAGTCGTTGTTTGCGAGGTAATGCGGCACGAGAAGCGCGAAACCTACGACTTCTTCACCGAGTGTGTGTAGCCGATACTCGAACACATGAGTCACGCTCGCGGGAAGTTTCGTCGTGGGCTTCCACACTGAACGCGCCTCAATCAAATCATCTCGAGTGCCACTCACCGTCGCTCGGAGTGGTCGTGTGTGTGGCACTGGCATCGGAATTGCGTGTGTCCACGCAGTGGTCGATACCTCAAACTCATGCACCAGTTCGAGCAGTGTGTCGATAAACGACTCCCACCGAAAATCAGGCTCGAATCCGCTCAACAGCAGAAACGGCTTTCCGAGTTCATCTCGGCACAGCGACAGCATGAGTTCTTCGGGCGAATAGTCGACGAAGTGGTCCTCATCGAACGTAATGGTCGGGCGACGCGAGCGATAGTCGAGTAAGAGGTCGGTGTTGAATCGAATGATCTCTTCGGGCGCATACTGCTCCCATAAAAACTCGTCGAGTTGCGAGATGACACCGCCAGCGTCACTGATACCAGCCAACGCAACAATCAGCGGGAGGCCCTTTGGTACCAATGCACGGCGCTCGGCGTAGACCGCTGAAAAAATCGAATCTGTCACACCTCCATACTACGAAGGCTGCACTGCTCCTCTCCGTTCTCACATCACGCCCTCAGCGAACCGCAATCTTTGGCGGCTTCCCACATGCTGATCCGTCTTCGCCGAGTAGTAGGCTTGAGGAGGCGTGTCAGCCACACCGTTTCGACACAATATGACCGAGGGAGACCCCACTTGGCTACTCAGCAGTTTGACATCGTTGTTCTCGGCGGAGGCAGTGCAGGTTATGCAACTGCCCTGCGTGCAAAACAACTCGGTTTCAGTGCGGCGGTGATTGAAAAAGACAAGCTCGGTGGCACCTGTTTGCATCGGGGATGCGTACCGACTAAGGCGCTGTTGCACTCGGCTGAGATTGCAGATGTTGCGCGAGACGGCGCACAGTACGGCGTGATGTCAAGCGTGAGCGAGATCAATATCGCGGGTGTCAATAGCTTCCGCACGAAGCTCGTTGAAGGTAAGTTCAAGGGACTCCAGGGACTGCTGAAGGCAAACGGTATTACCGTCATCGACGGCGAAGGCCGTCTCGTTGCTCCGAACACGGTTCGCGTCGGCGCTGACGACATCATCGGCACCCACATCGTGCTTGCTACCGGCTCCTACTCACGGTCGCTGCCCGGTCTTGATATCGAGGGCCGCATCATCACCAGCGAGCAGGCGCTTGAGCTTACCGAGTTGCCGAAGCGAGTCATTATTTTGGGTGGCGGCGTCATCGGCGTCGAGTTCGCAAGTGTCTGGCGCTCGTTTGGCGCAGAGGTGACCATCGTCGAGGGGCTCCCCCACCTGGTACCAAACGAAGAAGAATCAGTTTCCAAGCAGCTCGAGCGAGCATTCCGCAAGCGCGGCATCGACTTCAAGCTTGGCGTTCGTTTGCAGACTGCGACGCAAACCGCAGACAGCGTCACGGTCACGCTGGAAGATGGCACCGTCATTGAGGCTGACTACCTGCTCGTCGCCGTCGGCCGTGGTCCCGCTACCCAGGGTCTCGGATTCGAAGAGGTTGGCATCACGATGGATCGCGGCTTCGTGCTCGCGAACGAGCGTCTTGAAACCAATGTGCCCGGCGTCTACGCGGTTGGTGACATTGTTCCCGGCCTACAACTGGCACACCGCGGATACCAGCAGGGCATTTTCGTCGCCGAACAGATCGCTGGTCTGAACCCGGTGGTCGTTGAAGACGTCAACATTCCAAAGGTGACCTATTGCGACCCTGAAATCGCCTCGGTTGGCTACACCGAAGCGAAGGCTCAGGAGAAGTTCGGCAAGGAGAATGTGACCTCCTACGAGTACAACTTGGCCGGCAACGCAAAAAGCTCAATTCTTGGTACCGCTGGCACCGTGAAAGCAGTTCGCGTCAACGACGGCCCCGTCGTCGGTGTGCACATGATTGGTGCCCGAGTCGGTGAACTCGTGGGCGAAGCGCAGCTCATCGTGAACTGGGAAGCCTACCCAGAAGACGTGGCACCGTTCATTCATGGCCACCCTACGCAGAATGAAACCATTGGCGAAGCAATGCTGAAGCTCGCCGGCAAACCGCTGCACGCGATCTAAGACGCCTGCACCCCTAGACGAAATAAATGATCGGAGAAAATCACGATGAGTGAGTCGGTAGTGCTCCCCGCACTTGGCGAGAGCGTGACTGAAGGAACCGTGACCCGGTGGCTGAAGCAGGTTGGTGACCGCGTTGAGGTAGACGAGCCATTGCTCGAAGTCTCAACAGACAAGGTTGACACCGAGGTGCCTTCACCCATCGCTGGTGTGGTCGAAGAAATCCTCGTGCAAGAAGACGAGACCGCCGAGGTCGGCGCAGTGCTTGCGCGCATCGGTGATGGCTCGGGCGCAGCCGCTGCGCCAGCCGCTCCTGCACCCCAAGAAGTGAGTGCACCAGCTGAGCAGCCCGCTGCGGCAGCACCTCAGGTGGCAGCAGTTCCCGAGCCTGCACCCGCACCCGCGAGCACAGGCGACGCACAAGATGTCGTGCTGCCCTCACTTGGCGAAAGCATCACTGAGGGTACGGTGACGCGCTGGCTGAAGCAGATCGGCGAATCGATCGAGGTCGATGAGCCTATTCTCGAGGTGTCAACCGACAAGGTTGATACTGAAGTTCCTTCACCTCTTGCAGGTGTCCTGCAAGAGATCCTCGTGCAAGAAGACGAGACAGTCGAAGTTGGCGCCGTTCTCGCGCGAGTCGGTTCGGGCGCAGCAGCTCCGGCTGCTCCGGCAGCTGCTGCCGCACCAGCGGCACCGGCACCGGCCCCAGCAGCTCCGGCAGCAGCAGCTCCGGCAGCACCGGCCCCAGCAGCCGCTCCGGCTCCGGCACCCACCCCGGCACCGTCAGCACAGACGGCACCAGCAACCTCGGCAACTGGTGGTTCTGGATACGTCACACCGATCGTGCGCAAGTTTGCATCTGAGCAGGGCGTAGACCTCTCACAGGTGCGCGGCACCGGTGTCGGCGGTCGAATTCGCAAGGAGGACGTGCTCGCAGCCGCTGCGCAGCGTCCTAGTGCTCCCCCTGCAGCCGCTGCTGCACCGCCAGTGGTGTCAGAGCTTCGCGGCACCACCCAGCCAATGAGCCGTCTGCGCAAGGTCATCGCTCAGCGCGCAGTCGAGTCGATGCAGGGAACCGCGCAGCTCACGACGGTGGTTGAGGTGGACGTCACCAAGATTGCGCGTTTGCGCGATGCGAAGAAGGTCGAGTTCCTCGACAAGACCGGTTCGAAGCTCTCGTTCATGCCGTTCTTCGCGCTCGCTGCAGCAGAGGCACTCCGCACCTACCCGATCATCAACTCAACCGTTGAGGGTGACACGATCAGCTACCCGGCCACCGAAAACCTGAGCATCGCAGTCGACACCGAACGCGGCCTGCTCACTCCGGTGGTGCGCGATGCTGGCGAGAAGAACATTGCACAGCTGTCACAGGACATCGCCGATCTCGCGGCACGCACCCGTGACAACAAGCTCACTCCCGATGAGCTGGCTGGCGGCACGTTCACGCTGACCAACACGGGCTCACGCGGCGCGCTGTTCGACACCCCGATCGTCTTCTTGCCGCAGACCGCGATTCTCGGCACTGGCGCGGTCATCAAGCGTCCCGTCGTCATGAGCGGACCTGAGGGTGAGTCGATCGCTGTTCGTTCGATGGTCTACCTTGCGCTCTCGTATGATCACCGAATCATTGACGGAGCCGATGCTGCCAGGTTCCTTGGCCAGCTGAAGGCGCGGCTCGAGGAAGGCAACTTCGAGGCGAACCTGGGTATCTAAGCGCTCATCACGATGATCGGCAGGCGTGCGTATTGTCACGCGCCTGCCGATCATGTGTGTGAGGACTTCATGCGAGCTGAGGCCAGATGATTCATCAGTGCGCAGTTCAGCGAGCGCCTCATCGACGCAATCAATCAGAAACGCACCAACATCAGGTCCTGCCCAACTGCGAATGATGCTTCCGATAGCTGGCTTCGGAATGCCAAACGCGAAGCAGCACTCATCATGGCCGGCACGCGCGTGGCGTTTTTCAAGGAGACTCCATCGAACCGTGCGAAAGGCTCCCCGGGAGTTTTTTCGCCGAATAGTTCGACCCGCCCAGTGCACATCTGAGGCACCGAGCAAGCCAGTGCACCACCCATGAGCTTTCATCTCATGGGCTAGCGCGCACAATTGGACCACAGCCCAAGCGATCTCGCTGACAGGTGGGCGAGGTGGTGTGGTTCTCATCCCGCAACACTATGGGTGCATGCGTTCGTCCTCGGCTCAATTCCACAGATGTGACGCGTGCGCACGATTCGCCCAGCTGTGGACGACGAATGAAGCCCCCGCGAACAGATAAGATGGAGACCATGGCCAAGGAGAAAAAGCAACGCGCACCCAAGCCCCCCGGTCGCATCAAACAAATGGTGCAGATCTACCACAACACGAAGCGGTACGATCGCAATCTCACCCTCATCTTGGTGCTGTGCTTCATCGGCCCTATCGCGCTGTCGTTGCTCGCTGCGTGGTTCTTCAATAACAACATCTTTGGCTGGATCGTCTGGCCGATTACCGGCCTCTTGGTGGGCCTCTTGCTCGCCATGATCGTGCTCGGCAGGCGCGCCGAGAGCGTCGCCTACGCGCAGCTCGACGGTCAACCCGGCGCAGTTGGCGCAGTCATCAATGGCGCACTGCGTCGTTCATGGCGTGGCAGCGAGGTTCCAATCGCGATGACGAAGCAACAAGACGCCATCTACCGCGTCGTCGGGCGCGGCGGTGTGGTGCTGATCGCCGAAGGCAGTTCCACCAGAACCAATCAGCTCGTCAACCGAGAGATGGTCAAACTGCGGCAGGCGCTGCGCGGTGTGCAGCTCACTTCGCTGTACGTTGGCCCAGACGGCAACGGCATTCCCCTGAACAAGCTCTCAAAGGCACTTGTCAAGCTCAAGCCAGTGCTCAATCGGCGCCAGGTGAATGAGGTCTACAATCGTCTGCTTTCGCTGAAGGCAGACCCGGTCGGCATCCCGAAGGGCATCGACCCATACAAGGTTCGCGCACAGCGACCCCGTTAAGCCTGATCCAGGCTCCTCGCCGTAGCGACCCAGCTTCTACGGACTCAGTTCTCAGACGAGTCTGTTCTCAGTGGAGCGGCTCGCTCTCAGACCACCCTCATCGGTGAGTCTCAGCCGCGTACCAACACGGTGCCTGCGATCTTGTCGTGGAAGCCACGCTGATCGCTATCCCACACCAGCACAGGAATCACGAGAGCGAGCAGCACGGTGCGCACGATGGGTCGCCACCAGCCGACCCAGCCACCTGCGATGGGCACGACCCGCATACCCGTCAGTCGGTGACCCACGGAACCACCGAGTGTGGGAATCAAGAGCACCTGCATCATCACAAAAATCACATAGGTTGCCCAGCTGTAGGCACCCGAACTATACGGCGCAAACAAGAGCGCGATAACCATCGCGACGCCCCAATCGATCAAGATTGCAAACACCCGGCGCCCGAAGCGTCCCACTGACCGCGGCCCATCCTCAGGAAGTCCGAGTCGTTCACCCGGCCACTTACTAGGTGCTAAATCTCCGAACTTGCGTGGCTGCGAGGGTTGAGGCATGTCATCCATTCTACGAACCCGCGCCTGTGCATCCGCGACGCTCACGGAAGCGCCCCGACGCGTTCATTCGAAACACGATCGAAACATTGTTCTCATGACGCTGAAATACGTGTGCCGTAATCTACATAGTGCATCGGGGCACACGTCCCCGAGAGTTATTGAGGAGCAACATGTTCACTACACCGCAGGAAGTGCTCGACTATATTCGAGAAACCGACGTCAAATTCGTTGATATTCGTTTCAGCGATTTGCCCGGTGTGCAGCAGCATTTCAATGTTCCCGCGGCCACGGTTGATCTCGACTTTTTCGAGGTCGGGCAAATGTTTGATGCCTCGTCTATTCGCGGATTCGCGGGCATCGCCGAAAGTGATATGCAGCTCATTCCTGATGTCACTACGGCCTACATTGACCAGTTTCGCGCGGAGCGCACCCTCGTGCTTATCTTCGATATTTATAACCCCCGAACCGGCGAAATCTATGCTCGTGACCCCCGCCAGGTGGCGAAGAAGGCAGAACGATACCTGAGCTCAACCGGCATCGCAGACACCGCGTTTTTCGCGCCGGAGGCAGAGTTTTACATCTTCGATTCGGTTCGCTATGAGACCACCCCCCAACGCACCTTCTACGAGGTTGACTCAGAAGAGGCCCATTGGAACTCAGCCGCGAAGATCGAGGGTGGCAACCTCGGAAACACGACTAGGCCCAAGGGTGGCTACTTTCCAGTTTCACCCGTCGACAAGCAAGCCGACCTTCGCGATGACATCTCTATGCGACTCATTGAAGCCGGGCTTCACCTCGAGCGCGCGCACCACGAGGTGGGCGCACCTGGCCAGGCAGAGATCAACTACCGCTACAACACGATGGTGAGCGCCGCTGACGATGTATTGAAGTTCAAGTACATCGTCAAGAACACCGCTGAGCTGTGGGGCAAGACTGCGACATTTATGCCGAAGCCAGTATTCGGCGACAATGGTTCGGGTATGCACACTCACATGTCACTGTGGAAAGAGGGCTCTCCCCTGTTCTACGACGAGAATGGGTATGCCGGGCTCAGCGATCTTGCACGCTGGTACATCGGCGGAATCCTCAAGCACGCGGCCGCGGTGCTCGCATTCACCAATCCCACGATCAACAGCTATCGTCGTCTGGTCAAGGGCTACGAGGCTCCAGTGAACCTTGCATACTCGGCAGGCAACCGCTCTGCGGCGATCCGCATTCCGTTGACCGGTTCGAACCCGAAGGCAAAACGCATCGAGTTTCGCGCGCCAGACGCGTCGGGCAACCCATACCTCGCCTTCGCTGCGCAGCTCATGGCGGGACTTGATGGCATTCGCAATCGCATCGAGCCAATGGAGCCAATCGACAAGGATCTCTACGAACTTCCTCCCGAGGAAGCAAAGAACATCCCGCAGGTACCAGGCTCGCTAGACGAGGCGCTCGAAGCGCTCGAAGCTGATCATGACTTCCTGCTCGAGGGAGGGGTGTTCACGAAGGACTTGATTGACACGTGGATCTCACTCAAGCGCGAAACCGAACTGGCACCGATGGCACTGCGACCGCACCCCTACGAATTCGAAATGTATTTCGGAGTGTGACGTTGAGCCTGTCAGGGTAGACGCGCGAGCTCACTTCGAGGCGAGCCTCAGGGCCTGGTTTACACCGGGAACTGAGGCTCGTCTTCGTATCCAAAGAACTCTCGCTCGAATACTCGCCGCGCGCGCCTGCTCACACCGAACCAGCGTTCCTCAAGTTCGGTCGTTTGCAGAGCACTCATACCGAGCACCCCGGCAATACCAGCGAGCTGCGCACGGTCGGTCGGCAGCACATCGCTCGCACGCCCGCTCCAAAGTTTGATCGCAGACCGAATCTCACTCGCGAAACGCCAAGCCTCTTCAAGCAGAATGCGGTCATCTGAACGCAACAACGACAATTGTTCGGCGGCATGCAATGCCTGCAGCGTCGAAGTCGTACGCAAGCTCGGATGCTGGGCAGCGTAACGCAATTGCAACAACTGCACGAGCCACTCCACATCGCTCACGCCTCCTGGCCCGAGCTTCAGGTGCCTGCGAGGATCGGCACCACGGTCGAGTCGCTCAGCCTCGACTCGCGCCTTGATGCGGCGAATCTCACGAATGCCCGACTCATCAAGCGAATCTGGGTAACGAATTTCGTCGGCGAGCCTGATGAATGCTTCGCCGAGTTCCGCATCACCCGCAGCCGGCCGCGCCCGAAGCAGCGCTTGAGCTTCCCAGGCGAGAGACCAGCGCTCATAATAGGCCCGATAGGCATCGAGGCTGCGCGCGAGCGGGCCGTTCTTCCCTTCGGGCCGCAAATCAAAGTCCAGGTCGACCGAAAATCGGGGATCATCGATGAGCGCGCGCAACCGCGAGACCATGGATTCCGCGGTGCGCTGCGCACTGCCAACGGCCTCAGCGTCGGCGCCTGGTCGCGGCCGATACACCGCGAGAAGGTCGAGATCGCTCGCAAATCCGAGTTCTTCACCGCCAAATCGACCGAGGGCAATCAGCGACATGTCAATTGCGTGCACTGCGGAATGTTCATCTTCGAAGCTCACGGATGACATCAGCAGGCTCTCAAGCAAGGCCGTGTGTGTTGCGCTCAGTCCTGCGGCAACGTCTGCTTCACCGAGCACCCCGACCAGCCGGCCAAGCGCGATGCGCAATACCTCCCGCCGATGCACTCCACGCAGCGCATCGGCCGCGAGGGCGAGGCTTTCGCGCCGTGAGACAAGTCGTCGCATCTCCTCCCGCAGCGCACTGAGCGGAGGTGGATGCAACCGTTCATCCCGCTCAAGCCACGCAACCGCTTCGGGAATACTCTCGAGCAGTTCAGCGGCAAATCGCGAAGTCGAGAGCACGCGAGTGAGACGTTCCGCCGCCTCGGTGCCGTCTCGAAGCAAACGCAGGTACCAGGGAGTGTCCCGGTTCGCTTCGCTCACCCGACGGAATGCAAGGAGCCCGTAGTCGGGGTCGGTCCCTTGGGCCAACCACAGGAGCAGCACCGGCAACAGGTTTCGTTGAATCTTCGCTGTTCTCGTCGTACCCGTCGTCAGCGCGGCCAAATGCCGCATCGCACCTGCAGGATCGCGAAAGCCAATGCTCTGCAGACGCGCTTTGGCCTGTTCAGATCCGAGAGCAAAGCCGTCATCCGGTAAGGCAGCGACCGCACTCAGCAGCGGTGCATAG
>JAAZFP010000074.1 GCA_012511645.1 Microbacteriaceae bacterium | reverse complement strand
GGCGCGTGTCCAGAGCCCTGTCGTTTCCTCGAGATAGGCGGGCGCATGCTCAGCATTAGTGACATACCCGTTCCGGCGCTGACTGCGTTGATGCGTCGCGATCACTGCGCCATCGGCAAGCACGTCGAGCTGATCGCCGACGATACGCACATCACCGTTCAAGCCAGCGAACTCGTACGGGACTGAGTATTTGATCGTGTCGATCTGGATATGCCAGTCGCGATGTACTTTCGCTTTGCGCCACACCACTGGCTCCCACCTTCGCGCCGGCAACTCGAGTAACTCTGCTCTCTCGGCCTCGTCAAACCAGTCCATCCGGCTGCGCTGTTCACCCCGGAACGGGGTCCTGTGGTTGATCCATTCCACACGCTCCCCAATTGCTTCGTTGAGATCATCAAGTGACGCGAACACGTGATCTGCGAGGTAATGGATGACCCAGTTCGTGACGACTTTCACCCCAGCTTCGACGTGCCCTTTGTCGCGTGGAGTTGCTGATCTCGTGGGGACAGCCGCGGTCCGGTAATGCGCTAAGAACTCGGCGTAGGAGTCGTTCACGTCACGAGCACGCGAGGCCTTGCTGATCTGGTTCGATGCCGTCGAAGCGTTGTCGGGCACCACCAGCAATGTGACACCGTTCAAGTATTCGAACGCGCGTCGATGAGCGTCATGCCAAGCAGGTTGTTTCTCGTCGAGGTAGCCGTACGCGAACACGAGCCCGGAGTATGGCAGGGAAGCAACGAACACCGATACCGGGGTAGTCGCTCTGCTGATCGGGTCGATGATCTGCATGCGGGTGCCTGCCCAATCGACTTGCATCGTGTGCCCAGGCACATGCTTGATCGGGGCAGTCAAATCGTTGACACGCACATGCTCAGCGACGAGCTCACAGAATCGGTCCTACCCGTAATGACGGACCCCGGCCGGAGCATCAGTTTGTAAATACTTTGCCCACAGCACTTTCAACGGTGGTTTCTTCCGCCCGACCCTCGCCGCAACAATCTGGTCAAGATTGATCGGAGCAAACTCGCCAGTGACGCTCTTCCTCCCGTCAGTAAAGAGCCGATCAAGATCTTCGCTCGTGAGAGCTTCAACCTGAGCTGCGTTCGTGAGGTGCTGCTCATCGAGAACGCGGCGGGCCCTCGCAATTGAACGATGTGAGCAGTCGGCCATTACCTCGATTTGCCGATAGGGGCGCTGCTCAAGCAAGAGCAACATGATTTGTCGGTACTCAGCCATGTAAGGATTCCTTCCATCAGCCATGACCGCCTATGGCCATGGGTGAAAGCAATCCTGCGGCAAGACTCACCGCGGCGCTACCAGATACACCCACGCTCGCTCCGGTTCGACCCACGCGCGCTACCGAAAGCGACTGCTCAACACTTCGTGGACACACGATCTCATGACATTGTAGACGCACCTCTCTGCTTGCTGGCGGTGTCGCCCTGCTGCTCGTACTGGCGGGTGCAGGCACGATGATGCGGCGCTTGCCGCAGCAGATATGCTCTGCTCGGTGGGAGGCGACCTCAGCGTGCCGAACAACTGGGTCGCTGCGATCTACGCCTACAACCCCAGCATCGACTACAACAACGAAGTTGCAGAAGCGGCTGACTACTACGCTGGCTTTGCGCCGTAACCACCCGTCTCGAGCAGCAGGTTCACGACTCAGCCCAGCGCGCGCTCGAGCAGCGCCTCGGCGTCACCCCGAGGGCCGGTGAAGAACGGCAGCTCTTCGCGCACATGGCGCCGCGCGTCGGTGGCGCGAAGCTCACGCATGAGATCGACGATGCGAATGAGGTCGTCGGCCTCGAAGGCGAGCAGCCATTCGTAGTCGCCGAGAGCAAACGACGCGACGGTGTTGGCGAGCACATCGCCGTAATCGCGCGCGGCCATGCCGTGTTCACGAAGCATCGTGCTGCGCTCTTCGTCGCTCAGCAGGTACCACTCGTAGCTGCGCACAAATGGGTAGACGCAGATGAACCCCTTCGGGGCCTCGCCAGCAAGAAACGCGGGCACATGCGCGCGGTTGAACTCGGCCGCACGGTGCACGCCGATGTTCGACCACACCGGCTCGAGCCTGCCTTCCGCGCCCTCATAGATCGTGCGGTACGCACGCTGCAGTGCTTCGGTCGAGGGAGCGTGCAGCCAGACCAGCAGGTCTGCGTCGGCACGAAAGCCTGACACGTCGTACCATCCGCGAACGGTGAGTGACTCAATGCCCTCAATCTGCTGCAGCAGGTCGCTGGCCCGCGAGGCTGCGTCGGCTGGTTCGAACGCTGGCGACTGCCGCTCCTCGCGAAACACGGCGTACATCGTGTAGTTGATTGATTCGTTGATGTTTTCGGCGACGGCGGAGTGGTCGACGTGAGGTGTGGTGGTCATGGAGCGCTCGCTTTCGTGGGAGTGTGATCGAATCGGTGTGCGGACTGGTGGTCTCGTCGTTC
>JAAZFP010000073.1 GCA_012511645.1 Microbacteriaceae bacterium | reverse complement strand
ATCGACTACGGCTTCTACGAGGCAAAGACCACCTTCGGCCGCATCGGCGTGAAGGTCTGGATCTACAAGGGCGACCTCACTAACAAAGAGCTCGCTCGTGAGCAGGCGGCCCAGAAGCCGTCTCGCGAGCGTAGCGACCGTCGCCGTGCGCCCCGTGGGGCTCAGGCCGAGACTGCACCCGCTGCAGCAGGAGCGGAGAAGTAAGTCATGCTGATTCCCCGTCGAGTCAAGTACCGCAAGCAGCACCACCCCGGTCGCAGCGGTCAGTCAAAGGGTGGCAACAAGGTCACCTTCGGTGACTTCGGTATTCAGGCGCTTTCGCCCGCCTACGTCACCAACCGTCAGATCGAGTCAGCGCGTATCGCGATGACCCGTCACATCAAGCGTGGTGGCAAGGTGTGGATCAACATTTATCCAGATCGTCCGCTCACGAAGAAGCCTGCCGAAACCCGCATGGGTTCGGGCAAGGGTTCGCCGGAGTGGTGGATCGCAAACGTCAAGCCGGGCCGCGTCCTCTTCGAGGTCGCCGGTGTCGACGAACAGCTTGCACGCGAGGCACTGACCCGCGCGATTCACAAGCTGCCGTTGAAGGCTCGCATTATCAAGCGTGAGGAGGGCGACGCGTAATGGCAATCGGAAGCAAAGATCTTGCGATCACCGAACTCGACACGTTCGAGAACGAGCGTCTGGCCGAAGAGCTCAAGAAGGCGAAGGCCGAACTGTTCAACCTGCGTTTTCAGTCGGCCACTGGCCAGCTGGAAAGCCACGGCCGCGTACGCCAGGTGAAGCGCGACATCGCTCGCATCTACACCGTGCTGCGTGAGCGCGAGCTCGGCATTCGTGCCACTCCCGCTGCTGCTCCTGAAAAGGCACCCGCCAAGAAGGCTGCTGCCAAGAAGAGCACTAAGAAGGCCGAGCAGGCAGACGCCGCCGCAGATTCGGCTGCACCAGAGTCGAAGGAGGCCTAAGTCATGGCTGAGCAAGAAATTGAACAGCGCGGCCACCGCAAGGCTCGCCGCGGCTATGTCGTCAGCGACAAGATGGACAAGACCATTGTGGTTGAGGTTGAGGATCGCGTGAAGCACCCCCTCTACGGCAAGGTTCTGCGTCGTTCATCGAAGGTCAAGGCGCACGATGAGCAGAACACCGCCGGCATCGGCGATCTCGTGCTCATCCACGAAACCCGCCCGCTCAGCGCGACCAAGCGGTGGCGCCTGGTCGAGGTCCTCGAGAAGGCGAAGTAAGCCCCCGGCTTACGGAAGAAGGAGTATCCAGTGATTCAACAGGAATCGCGACTCAAGGTAGCTGATAACAGCGGCGCCAAAGAGTTGCTCACGATTCGTGTGCTCGGGGGGTCGAGGCGCCGCTACGCGGGACTCGGCGACACCATTGTCGCAACCGTTAAGGATGCGATCCCGGGTGGCAACGTGAAGAAGGGCGATATCGTCAAGGCGGTTATCGTTCGCACCCGCAAGTCGACCCGTCGTGCTGATGGTTCATACATCAGCTTCGACGAGAACGCAGCGGTCATTTTGAAGGCAGACGGGGAGCCTCGCGGCACCCGTATCTTCGGGCCGGTCGGTCGTGAGCTTCGTGATAAGAAGTTCATGAAGATCGTCTCACTTGCACCGGAGGTGATCTAGTCTTATGGGCGCAAAGATCAAGAAGGGTGACCTCGTTGAGGTCATCTCAGGCGCAACGCAAGAGCGTGGCGGCTACAAGGGCAAGCAGGGCCATGTGCTCGAGGTGCTCACCGACAGCGATCGCGTGATCGTCGAAGGTGTGAACTACGTGAAGAAGCATGTGCGTCAGGGCCAGAGCGCTCGTGGCACACAAGAGGGTGGCATCGAGACTCACGAGGCTCCGATCCATGTGTCGAACGTTGCTCTTGTCGACCCGAGCACCAAGAAGCCAACTCGCGTTGGTTTCCGCTCGGAAGAGGTCGAGAAGAACGGCAAGAAGAAGACCGTGCGCGTTCGCTACGCCAAGAAGTCTGGGAAGGACATCTAATGTCTGAAGCTACTGCCGCCGTTGCTGGCAAAATCCAGCCTCGCCTGAAGCAGAAGTACCGCGATGAGATTGTTCCCGCGCTGAAGGAAGAATTCGGTTACGAGAACATCATGCAGGTGCCCGGCCTCGTCAAGATTGTGGTCAACACCGGTGTCGGTGAAGCCGCTCGCGACAGCAAGGTGATTGAGGGTGCGATCGACGATCTCACTCGCATCACCGGCCAGAAGCCGATGGTCACCAAGGCTCGCAAGAGCATCGCGCAGTTCAAGCTGCGTGAGGGCCAGGCAATTGGCGCACACGTCACCCTGCGTGGTGACCGTGCGTGGGAATTCATGGATCGTCTGGTAACGCTTGCGCTGCCACGTATCCGCGACTTCCGCGGGCTGTCGCCGAAGCAGTTCGACGGCAACGGAAACTACACCTTTGGTCTGACCGAGCAGAGTGTGTTCCACGAGATCAATCAGGATAAGATCGATCGCGTGCGTGGTTTTGACATCACTGTCGTGACCACCGCAAAGACCGACGACGAGGGTCGCGCGCTGCTTCGCCAGTTCGGGTTCCCGTTCAAGGCTGAATAACTGAATAATCCAAGCGGATCGCCACCCCTCATGAGGGGTGCCTGGTTCGCGTATCACCCAGGTCTGCAGTCGTGTAACGGCTGTCGATACCAGGCGAGAAAGAAGAGTCACTTATGACGATGACCGATCCGGTCGCAGACATGCTGACCCGGTTGCGCAATGCAAACTCGGCGCACCATGACGACGTTTCGCTTCCCGGCTCAAAGCTGAAGGAGCGGATCGCAGATATCCTCAAGCGCGAGGGCTACATCGCTGACTGGAAGGTGGAGGACGCACGCGTCGGCACCACCCTCACCATGTCGCTGAAGTACGGCCCGAACCGCGAGCGTTCCATCGAAGGCATCAAGCGGGTTTCGAAGCCCGGCCTTCGCGTGTACGCGGGTTCAACCGAACTCCCGAGCGTGCTCGGTGGTCTCGGTATTGCGATCCTGTCCACCTCTTCGGGGCTCCTCACGGACCGCGAGGCTGAGCAGAAGGGCGTGGGCGGCGAAGTGCTGGCCTACGTGTGGTAAGCCGTCATGTCACGTATTGGTAAGCTTCCCATCACCGTTCCCGGTGGTGTAGACGTCAAGATCGATGGCCAGCAGGTCTCGGTCAAGGGCCCGAAGGGCGAGTTGTCACTCGTTGTTCCTGAGCCCATTCGCGTAGCTCTCGATGAGGGTACGGTGCTGGTCACTCGCCCCAACGACGAGCGCGATTCTCGCGCGCTGCACGGTCTCGTGCGCACGCTCATCTTCAACGACATCGTTGGTGTCACCGAGGGCTACTCCAAGCAGCTCGAGGTCGTCGGCACCGGCTACCGTGTGCAGCAGAAGGGTGCCAACCTCGAGCTCGCGCTCGGCTTCTCGCACCCGGTGGTGTTCGACGCACCTGAGGGCATCACGCTCGCAGTTGAGGGCAACACCAAGATCACCGTCACCGGTATCTCGAAGCAGGCAGTCGGCGAGGCTGCCGCGAATATTCGCAAGCTGAAGAAGCCAGAGCCTTACAAGGGCAAGGGCATCCGCTACGAAGGTGAAAACGTTCGTCGCAAGGCTGGAAAGGCTGGTAAGTAACCATGGCCGGAAACATTTCCCGTGCAAAGGGTCGCTCGGCCGCGCGTATTCGCCGCCACGTCCGTCTGCGCAAGAAGATTGTAGGCACCGAGTCACGCCCGCGTCTCGTCGTCACTCGTTCGGCACGTCACGTGTTCGTTCAGGTCATCGACGATTCGAAGGGTTTCACGCTCGCATCGGCTTCGACGATGGAAGCTGATCTGCGTTCATTTGAGGGTGACAAGACTGCCAAGGCTCACCGCGTTGGCGAACTCGTCGCTGAGCGTGCGAAGAGCGCAGGCATTGACGCCGTGGTGTTTGACCGCGGCGGCAGCAAGTACGCCGGTCGCGTTGCAAGCGTGGCAGACGGTGCACGCGAAGGGGGGCTGTCCCTGTGAGCGAAGAAACGAAGGAGCAGGAAGTGACTGCAGAGACCCAGGTTGCTGACGCATCGTCAACCGATCACCGCAGCGAGCCTCGCGAGCAGCGTCGGGGAAGCCGCGATCGCGGCACCCGCGGCGAGCGTGGCGGCGGTCGCGATCGCAACGAGAGCCAGTTTCTCGAGCGTGTAGTCACCATTAACCGCGTGTCGAAGGTCGTCAAGGGCGGCCGTCGCTTCAGCTTTACCGCGCTTGTCGTGGTGGGCGATGGCAATGGCACCGTTGGCGTGGGCTACGGCAAGGCGAAGGAAGTTCCTCTCGCAATCGCGAAGGGCGTCGAAGAAGCCAAGAAGAACTTCTTCCGCGTTCCCCGTGTTGGCAGCACCATTCCTCACCCTGTGCAGGGCGAGGCTGCCGCTGGCGTGGTGCTCTTGCGCCCCGCAGCAGCAGGTACCGGTGTTATCGCCGGTGGCCCGGTGCGTGCCGTGCTTGAGTGCGCTGGCATCCACGACGTGCTGAGCAAGTCGCTCGGTTCGTCGAACACCTTGAACATTGTGCATGCGACCGTCGAGGCGCTGCGTCAGCTCGAAGAGCCCCGCGCAGTTGCCGCTCGTCGTGGTCTCGACTTCGACCGTGTTGCCCCTGCGCGCATCGTGCGCGCAGAGGCCAAGGCACTCGCCGACGCTGCAGCTAAAGCAAAGGCAGGTGCGTAATGGCTGCCAAGAAGAAGAGCCTGCAGATTACGCAGCTCAAATCCGTCATCAGTGAGAAGCAGAACCAGCGTGACACGCTGCGCAGCCTGGGTCTTCGCAAGATCGGCCAGACGGTCGTTCGTGAAGACACCCCGGCGAATCGTGGGTATGTTCGCACGGTTGCTCACCTGGTAAAGGTTGAGGAGATCGACGCATGAGCGAGAAGAACGAAGAGCGCGGCGACGTGCTGAAGGCGCATCACCTGCGCCCCGCACCCGGCGGCAAGACCACCAAGACCCGTGTGGGTCGCGGTGAAGGCTCAAAGGGTAAGACCGCAGGCCGTGGTACCAAGGGAACCAAGGCACGCTACCAGGTCAAGGCTGGCTTTGAGGGTGGGCAGATGCCACTGCACATGCGCACCCCGAAGCTGCGTGGCTTCAAGAATCCTTTCCGCACGGAGTACCAGGTGGTCAACGTGTCGAAGCTGGCCGAGCTCTACCCCAAGGGTGGCGAGGTCACGGTCGACGATCTCGTTGCCAAGGGCGCAGTTCGCAAGAACCAGCCCGTGAAGGTGCTCGGCAATGGCGACCTGAGCGTGAAGCTCGTCGTCTCGGTTGACAAGGTCTCGAGCTCTGCTGAGCAGAAGATCGTCGCCGCTGGCGGAGAGATTAAGTAACGCCTGACCCTGTTCAGGCTGGGGGCCGGGTTCGATGCTCTTCGCAGAAGAGATCGGCTCGGCCCCAACGTTTTCCCCAGCCTCGCAGTGTAGGCTGGACTCTTGGCGCACGCGAATGCGTACTGCGCCCTATATGTTTTGCAGGAGGCAGGCTGTTGTTTAGCGCCATCGCACGAATCTTCAAGACGCCCGACCTGCGGCGGAAGATCGTCTTCACGCTCGCAATCGTGGCGTTGTTCAGACTCGGATCATTTGTGCCTGCCCCGTTTGTGCACTTCGATAACGTGCAGGCGTGTCTGGTTGCGAACCAGACCGGCACCACGGGCATCTACGAGATGATCAACATGTTCAGTGGTGGCGCACTGCTGCAGCTGTCGATCTTTGCCCTCGGCATCATGCCGTACATTACGGCGTCGATTATCACCCAGCTGCTGCGCGTGGTGATCCCTCACTTTGAGGCGCTGCACAAAGAGGGTCAGGCTGGTCAGGGCAAGCTGACCCAGTACACGCGCTACCTCACCATCGCGCTTGCAGTGCTGCAGTCGACGGTGTTGATCACGATGGCCCGCTCGGGCATGCTGTTCGGCACCTCTGCGAACCAGGCGTGTCAGAATCTTGTCTCGCAAGAGTGGTGGGCAATCATCATCATGATTCTGACCCT
>JAAZFP010000072.1 GCA_012511645.1 Microbacteriaceae bacterium | reverse complement strand
GGCCTGGATCTCCTGCAGCATGCGCGCGAACTCCTGCGCGAGCGGGCCGTGCGACATGCGGACGATCTTGGCGATCGCCTGATCGAACCCGAGCCCCGCCTCCACGCTGATCGTGAGCATGTCGAGCATGTCTGGCAGCTCGATGCGAATCTGATGCTGACGACGTGCCGTCACCGAAGAAAGCCAGAGGTCAGGCAGCCAGTATGACGCGACAGCGAATACGGCCCCGAGCAGCCATGCAGGCGGGGGCGCACGAAACACGACCCCGAGCGCGAGCGCAAGCGCGGTGGCACTCACCGCAGAGAGCGCCTTCATGCCGAGGAAGCGGCCCACGTCCACCCCACGCGGGTTGCCTGCAAGCACCAGGTCGTGCCGCATGCGCTCACGTGTCGCCGCAGGGGTGGCCGAGGCCACGCTGTTGCGCAGGCGCGTCCACCCGGGCAAGAGCACCCGGCTCGAGAACGGTGTCAGCTGCGGGTGCGCAACCCCGGCCTCGGCGACCTCGTAGGTCGTCAGGCCCTCGAGCCGCCTGCGGACCGCACGCTCATCGGAGAAGAAGGATCCGAGCGTGGTCCAGACAAGCAGGCCGGCCGAGACGAACAGTAAGAGTGCGATCGCGTAGACCATCTCACACCTCGATCGTGACGACTGAACGCAGCCAGAGGGCTCCGACCAACAGGAGGACGCAGCCGCCCAAGAGCATGGATAGCCCGAGGGTGGAAGTGAAAAGCGCCGCCAGATACCCGGGGTTGATCACCATGAACAAAGCTACCAAGGCGAACGGCAGTATCAGCAGGATCCACGCAGAGAGCCGCCCCTCGGCGGTGAGACCCGATATCTGGCGCTTCAGTGCGCCGCGGTCCCGGATCGTGGCAGCGACAAGATCGAGCACCTCGGCAAGGTTGCCGCCAACGTCGCGCTGGATGCCGATGGCGGTGCCCGCCCACGAGAAGTCCTCGCTCCGCATGCGATGCGCCACCGTCTCGAGCGCCTCCTCAACGGGCCGCCCGAGCCTGACCTCGGTCTGGGCACGCGCGAACTCCGTCGACACCGGCGGTGCCATCTGTTCGACGACGAGGTCGAGCGACTGCTGGAGCCCCCACCCGGCCCTGAGCGCTCCCGCGATGAGGTTCAGCACATCCGGCAGCTGCTCCTCGAAGGCACGCTCACGCGCACGGATCCTGCCGTCTACGATCATGAGTGGCACAAACACCGCGAGCACGATGGCGAGCACCCCTATCAGCAGACTCCAGCTCACCCAGGTGACGACCGCCCCTATGGCGACCACAAGCAGTAAGTGTGCTGCTATGTACTCGGTCGGGCGAAGTGGCCAGCCGGCACGCTCCAACTGCTCGTACACGAACGCACCCATGCCCCGCTTCCCGGCCACGTACCCGACCGCCCCCATCATCGAGGACGTCACCCGGCTGGAGTACTCGCCTCCTACTGCAGCCGCGTCCGGCGTCTCGCGCAGTTGGTCATAGTACCGGAGACGATCAAGTGCACTCTTCGGTCGAACGAACATGAGCACGAGGCCCGAGACAAGCGCGAACACCGACACGAACACAAGAG
>JAAZFP010000071.1 GCA_012511645.1 Microbacteriaceae bacterium | reverse complement strand
TCACGGGTGATCTGTGCGTGGCTCATGATTTCCTTCCCATCAGGCCCCTGGGTCGCACCAGCAGCACGACCGCGAGCAGAATCACGACGATGAAGTCACCCGTGCCGCCCAGATAGAAGTTTGCAAACTGCTGCAGCACCGCGACGATCACCGACGCGATTGCCGCGCCCGCGAGCGATCCAAGACCGCCCACCACCGTCACGATGAAGGCGAAGATCAGCAGCGTTTGGCCGAGGTGTGCCGAGACATAGGTTGAGTAGTGCATCGCGAGCACCCCGCCGATACCGGCCGCTGCGCCGCCGATGGCAAAGACCAGGGTGAAGGCCTTGCGCACGTCGATGCCCAGGGCCGTGACCATCGCGCGGTTCTCAACACCGGCGCGAATGATCATGCCGTAGCGGGTCTTGCGCAGGAACACGACGAGCGCGATCAGCACGAGCACGGCGACGAGGATCAGCACCCAGAACTTGTTCGGAATGCTGGCACCCAGCACATTCGTGGTCTGCGACAGCCAGCCTGGGCCGGTGATGTTGACCGCGTCCGCGCCCCAGATGCCCTCGAACAGGGCGATTGAGGCGAGCGCGAGACCGACCGTCACCAGCACTTGCTCGATGTGCCGCTCATAGAGTGGCCTGATCAAAAAGAGTTCGGTGAGCGTCGCGAACACGGCTCCGACAGCGGCGCCGACCAAGATCGACACGATGAACGACCACCAGCTCGTCGCGCCCATCGCCTGGGCCACCTGCCAGCCGACAAGAGCTGCGAGTGACAAGAAGGCACCGTGCGCGAAGTTCAGCACATGCATCAGGCCGTAGATCAGGCTGAGGCCTGAGGCTGCGAGAAAGTAGAGCGCGCCAAGCCCGAGACCGGTGATCAGCGTGAGGATGAGGGTGCTCATGAGCGTGCCTCCTCTGGCGATGCCGATGTGGCGGCAGGTGACGCAGACCCATCGGCGGTGTCGGCTTCGTCGGCGTGCACGCCGAGCAGCTGCTTGGTGAGCTGTTCGTCGTCGAGAATCTCGCGGGCGCTGCCCGTGTGCACGACTCGCCCACTGCCGATGACGATCGCGCCATCAGCGAGGCGCTTCACCACCTCGAGGTTTTGTTCGACGAGCAGAATCGGCACGAGTTTTGACGCCTCGAGCAGCGCGTCGGCGACCTCGTTTACAATCTTCGGCGCGAGACCCTTGGTGGGCTCATCGACGAGCAGGATTTTGTTGTCGTTGAGCAGAGCGCGGGCGACCGACACCATCTGCTGCTGGCCGCCCGAGAGAGTGCCAGCAGCCTGGTTGCGGCGCTGCACGAGGTCTGGGAAGAGCTCGGCGACAAACTCGCGGCGCGGGTGCTCCTGCCGTTCCGCAAGGGCGAGATTTTCTGCGACCGAGAGCGAGGCGAACACCTCGCGATCCTCGGGCACATAGCCGATGCCGAGCTGCACGAGCTTGTGGGTGGGCATCGAATCAATGCGCACCCCGTCGAGGGTCACCTGGCCGCGGCGCTGAATCAGACCCATGATGCCGCGAAGCGTCGAGGTCTTGCCCGCACCGTTGCGGCCGAGCACTGCGGTGATGCCGGTTGCCGGCACCTGAAACGAAACGTCTTCGACGACCTGCTGTCCAGCGATGCTGCACTGCAGGTTCGAGACTTCAAGGATGGGGTTCATGCGGCTGTTCCTAGGTAGGCGCTTTGCACGGTCGGGTTGTTCATGATCTCGCTGGGGGTGTCGTAGGCGATGATGGTGCCGAAGTGCATCACGGCGACCATGTCGACGAAGCCGAGCAGCACGTCAATGTGGTGCTCGACCATGAGCACGGTGCACTGCTTTTCGCGCTGCATGTCGGTGATGTTTTGCAGGAGGCCCGCAACGTCACCCGAAGCGACACCCGCCATGGGCTCGTCGAGCAGCACGAGCTTCGCATCGGTGACGAGCAGCACCGCGATCTCCAGCTTGCGCTTGTCGCCGTGCGAAATGTCACCAGCCTTCGTGAAGTCCTTGTGGTCGAGGCCCACGACCTCGAGGGTCTCGTGGGCGCGCTTGGTGGCCGCGTCGCCGGGGCTCGGAAACCGGAACAGCGAGTAGTTACCACCCTCGGCGACCTGCGCCGCAAGGCGCACATTCTCGAGCACGGTGAGACCGGGAAAGTAGCTGGAGGTCTGGAAGGTGCGGCCCAGCCCCGCCCGAGCCCGGGCTGGTACGGACGTCTTCGTGATGTCGGTGCCGTGCATGTGCACGGAGCCGCTCGTGGGGGTCATCAGACCCGAGATCGTGTTGAAGAGCGTCGTCTTGCCTGCGCCGTTCGGGCCGATCACGCCCACGATGGCTCCCTCGGCGATGTCGAGGTTGACATCTTTCAGGATCGTGGCGCCGCCGATCTGCAGGCCGAGGCCTTCAACGCGAAGCGCGGACGGGGTTGGGGTGTGCATGAGTATTGCCTCACTAGGTTGGGGTGACCCGGCTCAGGGATGAACCTGAGCCGGGTGCCACCAGTGTCTCGAATGAGCGGGTTACGGGGTAACCTGATCGGCCGGAACGACGGCGACGAGCTCTGGAACGTAGCCACCTGAGCCGTCAGCGACGAGCTTCACCTGGTACATCGCCTGAATCAGCGCGTGGTTATCAACACGAACCACGTTCTTGCCCTTGGGGCCGTCGAACTCGAAGCCCTCAAGCGCGGAGATCATAGCCTGCACATCGCCCTGGCCCTCCTTGACCGCCTGCACGATCATGATGGCTGCGTTGAACCCGTCCGGAGTGAAGAGGTCGGGGGTGCCGCCTGCAGCCTCAACCGCTGCGACCATGTCGTCGTTGATCGCGTTGCTCGGAGCACCCGGGAAGTAGTGGTTCAAGAAGCTGATGCCCTCGGTCGCCTCACCGTATGCACCAAAGGTCACCGAGTCGCCGAGACCGGTCACCACTGGCACCACGTCAAAGACGCCCTGCTGGCTCATGGCCTGCCACATTGCACCCGAGGTTGCGCCTGCCCATGCCACGAACACGAGGTCGGGGCTTGCAGCGAGCACCTGCTGTGCGAACGGAGTGAACTCGGTCACATCCTCTGCGACGAGCACCGACTCAACGGTTGCGCCCTGCGCACCGAGGATCGTGTCGACGGCTGCGACGTTGCCCTGACCGAACGCGTTGTCCTGCCCGTAGACGACGACCTTCTTGCCGCTGATGTCATCGATGAAGGTACCGGCGGTCGCGACATCCTGCGCGCTCTGACGGCCCGAGCGGAACGTGTACTCGTTGATGCCGGTCAGCGCATCCGCTGCTGCGGGGCCCGAGATGAAGAGCACCTGGTTCTGTGCGGCCTGCTCAGCGAGCACACCAGCAACACCCGATGAGGCGCTGCCCGCGAGAATGTTGACGCCCTGGCCGATCAGCTCTTTCGCGATCGTCACCGCCTTGTCGGGGTCACCAGCGTCGTCGCGGTACTCGACGTTGATCTTGGTGCCGTCGACCTCACCGGTGCCGTCGGTGGCGTAGTCGAGACCAGCCTTGAAGCCTGCGAGATACTGCTTGCCGTAGCTTTCGAGCGGGCCAGTCTCACTGGTGATCACACCGACGGTGACCTCTGCGAGGGCGCCTTCGTCACCGCCGCTGTCACCTGAGTCTGCGGTCGGCGCACATGCCGACAGGACGAGGGCGGCTGATACAGCCAGTGCCCCCAGGGAGAATTTCTTCGAGACGCGCATGCGCTTGCCTTTCGTCGTTGGAAGGGAGTTTATGAAACCTGATTCAGGTTGCAAGTTCACGCTAGATGGAGTTGCAATTCTCGTCAAGTCGAGCCGCACCGTCACGGCGAGTCGTGATCGTTTTGTGACCCAAATTCGGCGCAGGATCGCGGGCCGGGCGCCCACGATTCACCAGCCAGATGCGCCC
>JAAZFP010000070.1 GCA_012511645.1 Microbacteriaceae bacterium | reverse complement strand
GACCAGTTCGGCAGGCCCCGGTCGTGCGGTCGATCCGCGTAGGGGGCCGTGAGCGAGGCCGAGTGGTTTTCTATGACGCCGTCGAGAAAGAACTTGACGGTGTGCGCGGTCAGCCGCGAACGGCCCTCGTCTGCTGGCCCGCTGGCGGCGGCGGATGCCGCGCGCACCCGGTCGCGCATATCCTCGAACACCGCAACCTGATCGCGCCACGAGAATGGGTCTGCCCGAAGCGCGAGGTTCACTCGCGTGTGCAGCCGCCGCTGTGTGAGCGCGGCGAGGTAGTGCTCGACATCGGCAGGTTCGACCCAGGCATCTTGCACCCAGGTCATCCCGAGTTGGGCGTACTCGCGGGTCGCAGAGTCGACTGCGTCGACGTGCTGTGCGAGTGTGGGTCGCGGGGCGACCTCCGCCAGGAAGTGGTTTGCGGCAGCTTCCTGCAGGGTGCCGAGGGGGCTGCCGTCATCGCGGCGCACGATGCGGCCAAGCGGGGGATCGGGGGTCTCTGCGGTGATGCCGGCGGCGCGAAGCGCGGCAGAGTTCACCCAGGCCGTGTGGTAGTCCCACGACCTGAGCACCGTTGGGGTGTCGCCGGTAACGGCGTCGAGCCAGTGTGCATCGAACATGCCACCCTCTGCGAAGGTGGCGTCGTAGCTGCCGCCGACGATCCACGGTGCGTCAGGGTTCGCCACCTTGAAATCGGCTACCGCCCGCACAAGCTCATCGAGGTTGGTGGCGGAACGAACCTGGGGGCCGGTCGCCTCGAGGGCGCCGAAGACCGGGTGCGCGTGGCCGTCACCGAGCGCTGGGGCGAGCATGCCGCCCTTGAGATCGATGACTTCTACGGCGTGTGGCTGCAGCGCGAGGGCATCGTCTCCGAGCGCAATAACTCGGCCGTCAGCAAACGCAATGGCGTGCGACGTGACTGGCGTGCCCTGGTGCTCGGCTTGCACCAGGATGGTGCCTCCCGAGATGACCGTCTGGGCGGGAACGACGGTGCGGCTCGTCTGTGTCATGGGCGACATGGGCTCCCTTTGTGGCTGCGCTGCCGGTTCGCGATTTGGTAATGAACGCTGTTCTTTAATGAACACCGTTCGTTAGTGTAGTTCACACTAGGGGATGCGCGTCAAGAGCACTGATGCTCGACACCCACAGAAATCTGACACTCTTGATGTGGGGAGCGCGACATGAGCGGAAGAGGAACGAACGTGCAACATCATCGCGCGGCAGGGCGCCCGTCGGTTGCAGTGCTGAGCCGTGGGCTCATATTTGAGACTGCGCTTCGCTTGCTGGATGAGCGCGGCGAGAACGGCTTCGGCATGCGAGAAATTGCCCGCGCGCTCGGGGTGCGCCCATCAGCGCTCTACAACCATGTGCGCAGCAAAGAAGACGTGCTCGACGGCATCCGTGACCTCATCGTCGCACGCTTCGACCTGAGTGGCTTCGGTGTGCTGCCGTGGGACGAGGCGCTCGCGCAGTGGGCGCGATCGTACATGGGATCGTTTGCGGCCCACCCACCCACCATTGCCATGCTCGCAGTGCAACCCGTGGCCCAAGGATCACGAACAAGCCTCATGTATGAGGCGGTGACCGCAGGGCTGATGGATGCTGGGTGGCCCGCCGACCGAGTGTTCGAGGTGATTGTCGGGCTCGAGAGCTTCATCATCGGCAGCGCCTTTGACCAGGCAGCGCCACAAGACATGTTCGACCCGAGCGATGACGCCGGGCTTTCCGCGATGCGGCGAGCCTATGACGCGCGGGAACAGTCACTCGAGGGGGAGCGACCGTCGTCGCGCGCCTTCGAACGTGGCCTGCGTGTCATGCTCTCAGGGCTGCGTGCTGAACTCGCGCAGCTCAACCGTGACACCGACGCCGACTAATACGGCGTTCTGGGAGACGCACTACTTGAAGATGATGGTGCGATCACCATCGAGCAGCACGCGGTTTTCTGCGTACCACCCCACGGCGCGGCGTAGCACGCGTGCCTCTTCATCTTGACCCAGCTGCTGCAATCGTGACGGCGTGTAGGAGTGATCAACCCTCGCCACATCCTGTTCGATGATCGGACCCTCGTCGAGATCGGTGGTCACAAAGTGGGCTGTCGCGCCAATCAGCTTGACACCGCGACCGTGGGCCTGACGGTAGGGGTTTGCCCCCTTGAACCCGGGCAAGAACGAGTGGTGAATGTTAACGGCCATTCCCGCCAGCGCCTCGCAGAGTTCTGGGGACAAAATCTGCATGTAGCGCGCGAGCACAACCAGCTCAATGTTCTGCTCTTCGATGACGTCGAGCACCCGCTGCTCGAACGCAGCCTTCTCATCGGGGCCGGCGATCGCGCGGTGCTCAAACGGCACTCCATAGAAATCGGCGATGTCTCGCACGGTTTCGTGGTTCGAGAGAATGAGCGGCACCTCGATGGGCAGAGTGCCGCCACGCTGACGGTAGAGCAGGTCGTTCACACAGTGCGTCGCGGTGCTGGCGAGCAGCAGGGTGCGCACCGGGCGGCCGACCTGATCAAGACGCCAGGTCATGTGGTACCGCTCGGTTACCGGGGCGAGGGCTGAGGTAAATCGCGCATCGAACGTCTCGGGCTGCGAGACCGCACTCACCTGCAAACGCATGAAAAAGCGACCCGTGTCGTGGCTCGCAAACTGCTGGCTCTCTTCGATATTTCCGCCGGCAGCAACGACGGCACCGCTGATCGCGTGCACGATACCGGGGCCGTCAATGCATGACAGCGTTAATACCCACTGCGTCTGATCCAAAGTAGCTGCGTTCACGAGGTCTAGGCTAGCCGATTGTTTCGGGTATTATTGGTCGAGTCGTGACTGGCGAAAGGTGGATGACCACCGGGAAGCGACGGCGTCACACCGGCGCACTACAAAGGCCGCTCGCCTGGGCCGCAGATCCTGGAAACATCACACAATGGAGACGCACATGTCGAACCAGCCAGCATTTTTCAACGAGCCGCTCGAGGTTGTTGACCCCGAGATCGCAGACGTGCTCGCGAAAGAGCTCAACCGTCAGCGCACCACGCTCGAGATGATCGCGAGCGAGAACTTCGTGCCCCGAGCGGTGCTTGAGGCACAGGGATCGGTGCTCACCAACAAATACGCCGAGGGTTACCCGGGCCGTCGTTACTATGGCGGCTGCGAGTTTGTTGACATCGCCGAAGACCTCGCACGTGACCGCGCAAAGTCGCTCTTTGGCGCCGCCTACGCGAATGTGCAGCCCCACTCGGGTGCGTCAGCGAATGCTGCAGTGCTGTCCGCGATCGCTGAGCCCGGCGACACGATCCTCGGCCTCGAGCTCGCTCACGGTGGACACCTCACCCACGGCATGAAGCTCAACTTCTCTGGCAAGCTTTACAACGTTGTCTCGTATGGCGTTGATCCCGAAACGATGCTTGTTGATATGGACGTGGTGCGCGCGAAGGCTCGCGAGCACAAGCCAAAGGTCATCATCGCCGGTTGGTCTGCCTACCCGCGCACCCTCGACTTTGCGGCATTCCGCGAGATCGCTGATGAGGTGGGAGCGACCCTGTGGGTCGATATGGCGCACTTCGCGGGCCTCGTCGCAGCTGGCCTGCACCCGAACCCGGTGCCGCACGCACACGTCGTGTCGTCCACCGTGCACAAAACCATTGGCGGCCCCCGCTCGGGCTTCATTCTCACCAACGATCTTGAGCTCTATAAGAAGCTCAACTCGAACGTGTTCCCCGGCCACCAGGGCGGCCCGCTCATGCACGTCATTGCTGCGAAGGCGACCGCGTTCAAGCTCGCCGCAACCGACGACTTCACAGATCGCCAGGTGCGCACCCTTTCCGGGGCGAAGCTGCTCGCAGCCGCCCTCACGAGTGACGCGTCGAAGGCCGCTGGGGTTGACGTGCTCACCGGTGGCACCGATGTGCACCTCGTGCTCGCCGACCTGCGCAACAGTGAGCTTGACGGCCAGCAGGCCGAAGATGCACTGCACGAGGTTGGCATCACGGTCAACCGCAACTCAGTGCCGTTTGATCCTCGCCCACCCATGGTCACCTCGGGCCTGCGCATCGGCACCCCCGCGCTCGCAACCCGCGGTTTCGGTGACGTGGAGTTTGCCGAGGTATCAGACATCATTGCGCTCACCCTGCAGGGCGGTGCCGATACCGAGGCGCTTCGCGCACGCGTGACGACGCTTGCCGATGCGTTTCCGCTGTACCCCGGCCTCGAGCAGTGGTAACCCCGTTGGTGGCGCAAACGCTCAACGGCACGGCGGCTGCGGCCGAGATCAAGGCTGAGCTGACTGAGCGCGTCGCGGCACTTGCTGCGCGAGGTATCGTGCCGGGGCTCGCGACGGTGCTCGTCGGCGAAGACCCTGGTTCGCAGTGGTATGTTGCGGGCAAGCACCGCGACTGTGCTGAGGTTGGCATCTCATCGATCAAGCGTGAGCTGCCCGAAACGGTCACTCAGGTTGAGCTTGAGGCGGTGCTCGATGAGCTCAACGCCAACCCCGAGTGCACGGGCTATATTGTGCAGCTGCCACTGCCGAAGCACATCGACACCGATCGCGTGCTCGAGAAGATCGACCCTGCGAAAGATGCCGATGGGCTGCACCCGACCAACCTCGGTCGCCTCGTGCTCAACGCAAATACTGAGATCACCTCTCCGCTGCCCTGCACGCCACGCGGTGTGATCGAGCTGGTCGAACGCAATGGTCTGTCGTGGGCTGGCAGACATGTGGTCGTGGTGGGTCGCGGTGTGACCGTGGGTCGCCCGATTGGGCCACTCTTGACGCGCCGTGAGTACAACGCCACCGTCACGCTCACCCATACGGGCACCACTGATCTCGGTGCCGAGCTGCGTCGCGCAGATGTCATTGTTGCGGCTGCGGGCGTCGAGGGCATCGTGCGGGCCGAAGATGTGAAGCCTGGCGCAATCGTGCTCGACGTCGGGGTCTCGCGCAAGGTCGACCCCGAGACTGGCAAGAGCCGTGTGGTCGGTGACGTTGACCCAGCAGTCATCGAGGTTGCTGGTTGGGTCTCACCGAACCCCGGTGGGGTTGGGCCGATGACGCGTGCGTTGCTGCTGAAGAACGTTGTCGAGATGGCTGAGCGCCAGGCCGGCTAACTCTCTCTCGGCGCTTTGCTCTCGTAGCGTTCGAGCAGTTCGAGCGCAGCCTTTCGTGAGAGTCTCGCGTCAATCACCGAGAGTATCGCAACGACAATGAACCCGGCGATGCCAAGCGCGAGTGCGAGCGGCCAGTTCGAATCCGGTGGCAAGAGCTCACGAGTCTCGCTCTGCCACGGCCACAGGGTGCGCATTGCGCCAACCATCACGCCGGTGAGAATGACGAGGGTAATGCGGCGACGATGCTGCAGCAGCCATTCGAGGCCCTTCACGATCGATGCGGCACCGATCACCATGCCGAGCACAAACAGTGCGAGGTAACCGAAGTCGAGATCGTCGACCGCGCGAAGGGTTGGCTCGTAGAGGCCAAAGGTGAGCAGCAAGAACGAGCCCGAGAGCCCCGGCAGAAGGAGTGCGCTCACCGCGACCGCGGCTGCCACGATGATGACAAGAGGAGACGGCTCAATCGTTGTTGGTGGCATTGACACGAGCCAGAAGGCGATGGCTGCCGCAATCAATCCCGCCAGCACATGGGGCCAGCGAATACCGGCAACGCCCGCCATCCGAAGCGGAATTGAGATCGATGCGAGCACGAGCCCGAAGAATGCCGCGCGAGTCATTTCGGGGTAGGTCTCGACGAGCGTTGCCATCGGGCCCGCGACGGTGAACACCGCGATGATCATTCCGATGAACACCGGTACGATGAGCTTCCACTCGACAGCCGCGAGGTGTTCGCGGATGCGAGATCCACGGTCTGGGCCGGTGACGAGCACCCGCATGGCCGAAACGACATGTGACGCTGACTGGATGAGCCTGGCATAGATACCGACCACGAGCGCGACCGTGCCTCCCGACACTCCGGGCACGGTCTCGACGACACCGATCATTGCCCCGCGGATGAGATCACCAATCAGCGAGGTCTTTCGTTCTGCCGGTGCCTGCAACTCACGAGCGCTGCCGGGAGCGGCGTTGGTGCCTCGAGGCTCGTCGGGCAGGGCGGGTTCTGCGGGGGAGGAATCAACGCTCATTCGTCATAGTCTATGGCGACATGGTGCGAGTGAGGGGCAGGTCATAGGGAGGAACCATGGAAATGAGAAGTCGGCATTCAATCGAGATTCATGAGAATGAGCTGCAACTGTTGCAATATTTTCTCGTATTTTTTGGACGAATGGTGAAAGCTAAGACCATGAAGAAATCTCATTGGCTTGCCGCAGCTGCAGCCGCAGTCCTTGTTCTCGGTGTGAGCGCATGCGGAAGTTCCTCAGGTGATGCGCCGATCGGTGGCGACGTGATTGCCCCGGTGACGATGAGCGTGAACGAGTTGCAGGGCGCTGATGTCGAGCGTCTGGTCGGGCAGGTGCTCAACATCAACACTGACTCGCTCGCGGTCGACAGCTACCAGGGTGAGGTTTCGGACACCAAGGTGGCGCGCTTCGTCGAAGGCAAGGTTGACGGTAGTGCGACATTTAATCCGGGTGTCGAGGGGCTTGCTGAGGGCACCGCTGAGGTCACCATGGTGAACGACCAAGGCGGCATCCAGCCGCTTGAGTTCACGGTGACCGTCGTCGCCAACTAGTCGGGCCTGTGCGGCGCAGGGCCGCGAGGGGTGGTTACAGGTCGCTTGCCGTCACCGAGAAAGTGTCGCACGCGGTCGCGCCAGACTGATAGCCCGTCTGGAACCAGCGCTGCCGCTGCTCTGAGCTTCCGTGGCTGAACGAATCGGGGTTCACGGTCTGACCGGCTTTTTCCTGAATCGCATCGTCGCCGATGACGGAAGCCGCGTTCATTGCATCTGCCAGCTCTTCTTGGGTAACGGGTCTCAGGAATGAGACACCGCTTGAACTTGTCGTCGATGATGCCGCCTGCACCCACGCGCCTGCGTAGCAGTCAGCCTGCAGTTCCAGTCTCACTGAGCCGGAGTCGGCACCGGTCTCGTTACCGACCTGCCCCAGCTGTCCCGTGATGTTCGAGATGTGATGACCCCACTCGTGGGCCAACACATACATTTGAGCGAGTGACCCACCTGTCGCGCCGAACTGTGATCGCAGCTCGGCGAAGAACTCGGTATCGAGGTAGATCGATTCATCGGCAGGGCAGTAGAACGGGCCGATTGCCGCGGACGCCTGGCCGCAAGCGGAGGTCGTCGTGCCCTGGTAGAGAATGACCCCCGGTGCGCGATAGCCGCTGCTGAACTGGTCTTCCCAGAACACATCGAGCGAGTCAGCAGCTCCGGCCATGCGGCACTCATCATTTTGGTTTGCGTCGGCGCCGGTCTCGCACTCGTCGAAGGCCACGGTCTGCTCTTGTGCACTCGAACCACCGCCCGTGACGAGGCCAGTCAACGGGGTGAGATCGCCTCCGAGCAACTGTGAGGCGAGAGCGAGCACGATCACACCGAGGAGCGTGCCGCCACCGATTGCCGCGGTCTTCCCGCCACGTCGCCGTTGAACTTTGCTCGTATCGATACGAGCGTCATCGTTGAACGTCACTGGGGCTCCTCACGTTCCCGCACTCGTGTTGCGCATAAAACCGAGCCGCAGAACGCCTCTCGGCGAGAGGCCGCTCGAAGCGGCGAAAAATGGAGCCCGGGGTTACTGCGACTCGGCATCCCCATTGTACTCCTTCTCGCTTGCGCTTCTTGCGAGTGCCGAGCGACGCAGGTTAGTCGAGGTTACCGTCTTGCCAGCGGCGGGCACCGCTGCGGAGCTCGTTTGCGAATGCGTCGTAGCGGAGCGCTCGAGTCGTGAGCTCGGCGGAGTGTGCGTCGTCGATCAGGTCTCGTTCATCAGCGAGCGCTGCTGCCCCCATCGCGACCACACGGCAATAACTTGAAGCGCGGTCGAGCGCGAGCGCAAGATCTCCACGAAACGCTCCGCGCAGGATCGTGTCACACAGGTGCATGAGCGAGTCCGGGTTGATCGGCTCTGCTACCCCGGCAACCACCGGGTCGATGGTTGCGGCAACCTGCAACCCGCGGAGATAAAGGTCGGTGGTTTCCAATGGATTCGCACCAACCACGCGGCGCAGCAGATAGATGCGCCACAGCTGACCCGCGAGCGAGTGCGGGCTGGCTTGTGACCAGAGCTCGGCAATATCGTCGATGCCATCAGTCTCGGCTATGCCAATGACCTGTTCGACAACCCTTGGATCAGAATCGCCGCGCACACGACTGAGGAGTGCCCACGACGTCTCTTGGGCCACGCGCTGAGCGGCTCCCGCATCGTCGCTTCCGATGAGCCAGTCGAACTGGTGTGCCGGCTGCAACACGGGTCGGTGGTGCTCAGCGGTCATGCACCCTCTCAATTCTTCATTCTTCGGGGGAGTGTGTCGAATGTGTCAGATCTATGGTTGCACGCTCTGCTGTGGGGCAGGCGCACGCATGCTCGGTGGAGTTCCCGTTCTTGGTAATTCCAAGAACGGGAACTCGTGTAGTGGTAGCGGCTCTTTTTGAGCCCTGCGCTGGTCGATTTGCCGCAGATGTGCGCGCCGCGCGCTGTCTAGAGAGTGCAGGCAATGTTTCGTGTCTGCTTCAACCAGCAAGAAATGAGGTTCTGATGATCTCTCCAAGTGCTGCGCACTGGCGCAGCAGTGTGCAACGGGTGTTGCTCGTGATGCTGCTCGTCGTGACAGCGGGCGTCGGGTATTCCGTCGTGCTCCCCGCTCCGGCGCATGCGGCGGCAACGGTGGGTGCGGGTGGCGCCTGGAACGCGTTCAACCCCGGTGTCGGATGGCTCGGGAACTCCGTTGCAGACAATGGCATGCGGGTGTACTGTATCGATCCACTCGTGCCGACATCGGCTTCGGGAAAGGCCTCCACCGCGACGCTCGTGACCGACACCGGAAGCGGCCCAGCTGGAAACAGTGCACCGGTGAGCGGAGACGACCTGCGACGCATGAACTATGCGATTTCGGTGCACGGGCAGACGAGCAATGACATCACTGCTGCGGCTGTGTCGGCCTACGTCTACAACTTTGTGAGCGTGAATAACCGAGGGCGTGGCGAGCGCTTCATCGGCGGTCCTGTCGCAGCGGCAGTCCGGGCCGAGTATGAGCGGGTGAAGGCAGATACCGAGGCCAATTTCAACCGCCGCAGTTCGGAGGGCGGGGCGGTGCTCACGCTGAGCACCGATCCGCATAATCATTACCTTGGCGAGTTGCGAGTCGAGCAACTTGTTCCGCACGAGGCGACGGGATCGGTGACACTGACCAACGCGGTGTTCGCTGACACCGGTCTGGCGACGCGAGACGGGGTGTCAGGGAATGCTGCCTATCCGATCCGCGCGGTGCCACCGAGCGGAGTGAACGAGTATCGTGTTTCAGCCGAGGCAGTATTCCATGCGCAAGGACCCACGGTGTATGAGCCAGACATTACGATCTATTCGGATGGTGGGGGGAGTCAACGGTCGGCATCGAACGGCACGAGCCAACCAAGCATCGTGACATTCGGCGCGTCATCGACAGACCCGGAGCCGCGATCGACTGAGTTTCGTCCCGTCGTCGGCACCCAGGTTGCCTCTCGGTATGTCGCCGAGGGTGAGGAGCTCGTTGATGTGTTGCGTTTCTCGCTTGATGCGTCGCAGTCCACTCCGATGAACGAGTGGTACACCGAAGCAGACGGCTCGTATGCGCGGGTGGTGGCCAATGCGAGCATCTATGGGCCGTTTCTCGCTCAGCCACTCGAATCAGATCAGGTGCCAGCAAATGCGCCACTGGCGTTTTCGGGCGTGACCGCCACGACACGCGCCGATGCGGGGCCGGACACCGAGTACACCGTCACCAGCGGGTTTGTGCCAGACGAGCCTGGGTTCTATACCTGGGTCTGGAACATCGATTCTGCGGCACAAGCGCCTGAGACGCGCCTGCACTTACCCGACGACTATGCCTATCAAGACCGGTTCGGGCAGGTGCTTGAAACCTCGGTTCGACCAAGTCAATTGGCGATCACCACGCAACTCACTCAGGTGGAGGCAGCGCTCGGTAGCATGATTGCCGATGAGGTGACGGTCAGTGTGCAGGCTGGTGGTTGGCTGCAGGCCGACGGCGCGCGAATTCCCGTCACTGTGAGCGGCACTGCCTACTTCTCAGAAACACTCCCCGAACTTGCTGAGGAAGCCCCCTCTCACGCTGAACGCATCGGAGAGCTCTCGTTCACCACCGACCGTCCGGGAAGCGTCATGAGTGATTCGTTTCGTCTCCCTGTGTCGGCAGGGTTCGTGACGTTTCAGTGGTGCATCCGAGACGACGATCAGCCTGAGTCAGTGCGAGGGATGGTCGCCGAGATATGCGACCTCTACGGCCAAACCTCGGAAACGGTGCATGTGCAAGCGCCGCAGGTGACGACCCAGGCGAAGCCCATCGCGACCGTGCATGACGAATTAACTGACACTGCGATTGTTCATGGCCTGGTGCCTGAGGGCGCGGAGCTGAGTTTCGGTCTCTACAAGCAGCCTGAGGTGGGTGACGCTCGCTTGGGTGCGAACCAGTCGGAAGACGGGCCGGGCGCGACCTGGACGGAGTCGGAGGTGCTGGGACTCGGTGGCGAACCGGTGTGCCTTGCAGAGAACCGTGTCGCGCTCACGGAGCCGGTCACAGTCGAGCCAGGTGCTCACGAAGGCACCGAAGTGGTGTCGCCGGCGGTGCATGTAAGTGAGCAAGGCACCTATTGGTGGGTTGAGGAGCTCACCATGCCGCATCCCGACACCGGCGAAGCGATATTGGTGCATGCGGGTGAGTGCGGGCTTCCGAATGAAACCACTCTCGTTGCTGAGCCTCGGGTGACAACCCAAGCGGTTGAACAGATTGAAGTGGGAGGTGTGGCACACGATGTGGCTCTCGTCGAGGGAGTGCTGCCCGCGGCCTCGAGCGGAATCACTGCGGAACTCACGTTCCAGGCGTTTCGCCATACCGGTGGCGCATATGTGTGCGACGCATCGACGATTGCGCACGACCTCACCACGCCGATCGCGGTTGATCAACTGGGCAGCTATGTGTCTGAAAAGGTGACGTTTGAGGCTCCAGGTATCTACTACTGGGTTGAGACGTTGAGCTATCGTTTCGCCGATGGCAGTCGCGAGGTGGTGCATGTTGGGGAGTGTGGCCTGCCGAATGAGCGCACGACGGTGCTCATGCCAGCACTCGCGCATACGGGCGCGGTCGGTCACATGTCGCATCACCATCTGCTGCTCGCTGGGGGAGCGATGATTCTCGCAGCTGCGGCGGTCGGGTTGCGCGTGCAAGCAAACCGAGTGCGTCGTCAAGCGCACGAACGGTCGTAGCGGTTCTGAGCTGCGCCTGTGCCCACCTCAATCGAGTGTGGGCGCAGGCGCGGGCCGTGTGAATGAATTTTTGGTGCCCCCAGCAGGGATCGAACCTGCGACCTGCGGATTAAAAGTCCGTAGCTCTACCGCTGAGCTATAGGGGCAACATCACAAGCTTAGTAGGCAAAAGTGGCGGGCAAAAACTCAGGTCAGCACGAGGTGATCAGCAGCCCGCTATGCGCGCTCGCCATCGCTCATAGGTTCAGCCAACTCAATCGCTTGTCGCGCGATGAGAAAGTCGAAGGAGACACCGAAGTAGTCGGTCAGTGCCACGAGCTCATCAGCCTTCCAGCTGCTGCCACCATTCATCTTGGTATTGAAAGCCGAATGGGAGATGCCGAGTTGCTCGGCAGCTCTTCTGCGTGTGAGGCGATTGATGAACAACAGATGGTTCACTCGCTGGGAGATGAGTTCGTCGCTGCTGAAAGAGCCTGATGGTGTTGCCATGCTGCAAGGATATCAGTGTTTTGACTTGAATTACACTCATGTAAGCAATGTCTCAAAGTTATTCACAGAAAATGCTCAATGTATTGTTTTCAGTACAAAACTGTTACAGTGGCGAGTGCCGACACACCAGAGCGGGTGTGCAGAAGGCTCTCACCCAGTACCGATCGGAGGCACTATGGGCCGCGTTATTCGTCGAGAAGTTGTTGCACTGCGGTGTGAGCTGCGCTCATGCGAGGCCACCGTGCCAATCGGACCAATTCCATTAGGCTCACCCACAGATGAGGAGGCCGCAGAGCTCCGCGGTGCAGTGGCGCAGGGTTGGAGCTTGGTGCTCACACCACAACTGCGCAGTTACTGCCCGGTGCACGCGTGGCGGGTGCAAACGTGCACCTGCCGCACGAACCCTGACCGTGCTCACCTGTGCGTGCATCATGCCCCCGATATCGCCGCATTGGTGCAGCATGTGCCACCACGGTGGTTGGGTGCTGAGCGACCTGAGTGGGACGAACGGATCGCGGCATGACCGCGCCGCTTGATGGCGACCAGGTGCCGCGGTCGCGATGGCAGTGGGTGGCGCTTCAGGACATTGTGATTGGAACACGGCAGAGAGGGGTTTCGCCGGGCCATGTGGCTCGATTGCAGGCATCATACGAACGTCTGGGCGTCGGTGTGCAGTTGCAGCCGGTCGTGCTCGACGAGCAATTGCACCTCATCGACGGGGCTCATCGGGTTGAAGCAGCCAAAGGCGCCGGTTGGCAGGGAATTGGTGCCATCGTGCTCGTGGGGGTTGACCCTTCACAGAGAACATTGCTCGAGATTGAAGCGAATCTTGTTCGCAAGAGCCTGACTCTTCGTGAGCGTGAGGCCGCGTGGAGTGATCACTACGAGCCACTTTTTCGTGCGCAGGCTGACCGTCGTAAGCGCGCAGCGCTGAGGCGAGGCGTCGAAGAAGGGCGCGGCCACGGCGCCAACAGCGAAGAATCGAGGGCCCCCACGCTTGCGCAGGCGGCGAAACACACGATCGGGCTCTCTATCGACACGCTCAAGAAGATTGCCGAGATACGCGATTTCGCAACATCTGCACAACACCCGGACGCGCTTCGCGAGACCGCAGCAAAGGCTCTCGAACGGCTCGACCAGCCCGGAGCAAGCGTTTCTGCACTGCACCAACAGGTGCGTTCGGCACGAGACCGGTTGTGTGAGTCAGGGGAACGAGACGACCGAAGTCCAACGGCAGCGTGCATTCGCGCGCTCGAGCGAACGGTTGGCGAGGTGACCCACCTTGCCACTCGACTCGACGGCACCCTCGCGGTGACCCTCTCTCGTGCGATAAAAGCAGAACCCGGCCAGGCTGAGCACCTGCGCGCGCTTCGAGTCGCGCTCGCGCGCTCCCTCGCCATTGTTGTGGCAGTCGAGTGTGGGTTCGATGCGCACCCTGTGGCGGCGCTGCGTTCGTTGGGACATGAGGTCGGTCAGCTGTTGTCGAGCACATCAGTGCAGCAGCTGCGAAAGCAGGGTGATCTTGTCTGAGGCTCAGATGTTCGATGAGGTTCGGCAGCGCAGGGCGCTGCGATTGCTCGAGCGTTCGCCGAATTTTTTGCGTACGAGTGAAGGGCTCGCGTTTATTGCCCAGCTGCGATCCGCGGTTGCGCCGGGCGTGCTTTCTACTGCGCGAAGAGCTGGCCTCAGCGCATCGTGGCTTGACGTCAACGATGTGGTGCACACGGCTCTGGTCGAGCTCACCCGAGACCGCGGTAGGGCCGCGCGCTACGCTGCTGCATCGGTCGGTGAGCCGTGGGCCTATGTGTCCCGCTGCCTGACCGGATGGATGCGCGACCAATGGGGCACGAGAGCCGAGCCGCTGCAGGAAGAAACGCTCATTGCGTTGCGCGATGAACGCACGCATCACGCGGCGTGTGATGGCGGTCTGGACTGCGGCGCTTGTGTGCCACCACCGATGGAAGCGGTGATTGAACGAATGTTTCTCGCTCTTGCACCTGCGCTCCCCACTGAACTTCGTCCTCCGCTCAAATCGTTGCTGCGCTGGTGCGCGTTGAACCCACCGCAGCGGCGATCCTATGAACACGCGGATCGTGCGGCTGCAGTCACTGCCTTTCCCATGCTTCCCTCGCAATTGGTTGTCTTGATTACGCAGCTGAGTTGGGGAACCCGGCCGCGCAACGCAGAGACTTCGCTGATGGGCGCCTTTCTGAGCGATCCGACGTTTCGGGTCTCCGACTCTCCGCTGCACACTCAGTCAGTGCTGAGGTGGACCGCGCAGGTTCGCGGACTGTGCCATGCGAGTGAGCGTTTGCCCGCCGCAGCCACGGCTCACCTGAGGTGCTGAGTTAGGCGTGCAGTGTGGGCTCCGCGCACAGACTACCGACTGGAGCGTGCCGTGCGACCCCGCAAGAACCCGATGAGCTGCTGCACATCGTCACGGTCTCGCTCCCGTTGCCAGGTCGCCCAAATGCTCGAACCGTCAAGCGAGGTCTTCCCGTGAGCCGCGACGGTTAACACCGCATGCTCACGCTTTTTGCTGAGATGCTGTGCCAGTGGCTGCGACATGAGCGCAGCGCCAGTCCCCGTTGACACGAGCTCAAGGGTCATTTGTGCGTTTTTCGGCATCCAACTTGGATCAGACCACGGTTCTGCCGCCGGCCACGATTTACCGTGGTCAGGGTGATCGAGCAGCCGCACGAGGGCGAGCTCTTCGACAGTGAGCGATTTCTGTGAGGCCAGCTCATGCCCGGCATCGATGACGAGTGCGACTTGTTCTTCATACAGGCGCACCGCGTGTCTCACCTGCTGAGCAGGATCGGTGCCCGGTGGTGTTTCACCCGGCAGAGTGCGTTCGAGCAGGACGTCAACGGAGGTGCGGGCAGCCTCAACTTCGCCGAGGCTTACCGGTACCAGCTCGAGTACTTGAGTTGATGCGCGCTGCCAACGCTCAGCCCACTTGCTCGGTGCAACTCCGCGCACAAATCCGAGACGGATCGGCTCCAAGCGTGTTTCTTGTGGCATGGGCGTGACCGTTGGGATTGGTTTCTTCTTCTGCGGGGAGACTCCAGGAGTTTTCTTCGAAGCCGACCGCGCTGCACCACGAGAGTGTGAGCGCGAGCCACGAGCCGGTCGACCCCGGCTCATGGCGCGACTCCGGCATAGAGTTCGTGGTCGTAGCTCAACCGCGCAGTCGATAGTGCGAGTCGGTAATCATCTTCTGACACGATGTTGCGCAGCGGTGTTCCTTCGTCACGATAGTGCGGTAAGGCGAGGCGAGCATGTCCCTGCGGGGGGAGGCCACTGGCCGGCACGACTCGCCACCAAGCGACCGAGTGGCCGTAGTGGGCCAGCACACGACCAACGGCGCGTGGTGCATTCGAACCGAGCGCCCACGCAATATCTCCGTAAGTCATTACTCTCCCTGGTGGAATTTGTCGCACGACCGCAAGTACGGCGTCAACAAACTCCGGGCTGGGCATAGGTTCAGTGTAGAGCGTCACGCTTCACACCGAAGTTGCCCGGCGGCATCGTTAGCCGATCGTGGATACTCCCATGATCATGCCGATGCCGTAGGTGGCGACGACCGCGATGCCGCCGTAGAGCAGCTGCCTGCCAGCACCACGAAGTGGGTTCTTCCCCGTGAACTTGGCGGCGAGAGAACCTGCGGCAAGCAGACCAACCCCACCGAACGCGAGCGCCAGCGGGAGCGAACTCATCCCGAAGACATAGGGGAGAAGCGGAATGACAGCGCCGATGCTAAACGCGATGAACGAGGAGAACGCCGCGACGAAGGGCGAGGGCTGCTCATCCGGGCTCAGCCCAAGCTCGTGCGCGAGATGCACCCGCAGCGCCTGCTCACTATTTGCGTGTACCTGCGTTGCCGCTGCCTCTGCGGTTTCGTGATGCATGCCGAGTGTTTCGAAGAGCGCGGTCAGCTCCGCCTGTTCACCCTCGGGGTTGCGCTCGAGCGCGGCACGCTCAGTTTGCACCTCGACCTGCATCTGCTCATTTTGTGTGCGAACCGAGGTATATTCGCCAAGCGCCATCGATATCGCGCCAGCGATCAACCCTGAGATGCCAGTAATGGCGACCATTGCGGGTGCTGCGCCAGCCGCCGCGATGCCAGCGATCAGCGCAATGTTTGAGACGAGTCCATCCATCGCACCAAACACCGAGGCGCGCAACCATCCCGTGCCTGCCGACGATGAGTGGCTGTGATCGTAATCGTGCGGGTTTGCAAGATTGACGTCTGACACGGATGCCCCCT